>JAJYAG010000199.1 GCA_021779665.1 Bacteroidota bacterium
TTGGGGAATAATTATGTGAGGCCGGCTAAAATTGAGCTTGAATGTGCCGAAGAATTTCTCTCTATCATTACCGGAGCCGAAATGGTAAAGTTTTGTAAAGACGGTTCGGATGCAACATCGGGCGCTGTAAAAATAGCTCGTGCTTACACAGGAAGAGATTTGGTAGCTGTTTGCGGCGACCAACCATTTTTCTCGGTCGACGACTGGTTTATCGGAACTACGCCCATGTCGGCAGGAATACCCAAAGCTGTTAAGGACCTCACTGTAAAATTCAGCTTTAACGACATCGAAAGCGTTAAAAGCATGTTTAACCAATATCCTGGTAAAATTGCCTGTGTTATTCTTGAAGCTGAAAAATTCACTCCTCCGGCGAACAATTTTCTCCACGAATTAAAAAGAATTGCCAACGAAAACGGCGCCCTTTTTATTCTCGACGAAATGATTACAGGATTCCGGTGGCATATCGGCGGAGCACAGAAAAAATATGATATCGTACCCGACCTCTCAACCTTTGGCAAGGCCATGGGGAACGGATTTGCCATTTCGGCACTTGCCGGTAAACGCGAGTTCATGCAACTTGGAGGACTACATCATAAAAAAGAAAGAGTTTTTCTGCTCTCGACAACACATGGAGCAGAGAACCACGGGTTGGCGGCTGCCATTGCCAACATCCGTTTTTATAAGAACAACGATGTAATCGGCACCCTTTACCGTCAGGGAAAACGCCTGGCCGACGGCGTAAACAAAGCTTCGGCAGAGCTTGGTTTAATTGACTATGTTTCTATCATCGGTCCCGATTGTTGCTCGGTTTACAAAACCAGCGACCAGGACAAGAAGCCGTCGCAGCCGTTCCGCACGCTGTTTATTCAGGAAACCATGAAAAGAGGACTGCTGATGCCTTCCAGCATCGTTTCCTATTCTCATACCGATAAAGATATTGACGATACCATCGAAAAAATTGCCGAAACGCTGGTGATCTATAAAAAAGCGCTGGAAGAAGGTGTTGAAAAATACCTGGAAGGAGCCAGTGTAAAACCGGTTTTCAGGCAGTATAATTAGGAGTTTAGGCTATAGGGGTTTAGGCTATAGGGAACAGCCGGAGAATTTTGGAGCTTGTTAAACTCTGTGGTTCTCTGTGTAACTGTTTATTTCACAGAGGACCACAGAGTACACACAGAGAAATTCAGGAGAAAACAGCCGTTTAGTGATTTGCGAATTAAGAGTTAATTTGAAATCGAACATTACGAATATGAAATTGCATTTTCTCTGTGGTTCTCCTGTATTAATCTCCGTGGTTCTCTGTGTAACTATTCTCTATATTTGCGAATCAAAATAAAATATTCCAATAAATGGAAAACAATCAGTTAAAAATAGCAGCCACTCAAATGGCATCGGTACCGGGCGATTTTATGAAGAATCGCGAAATCATAAGCAAATTCGTTGAAAAAGCTTCCCTGCTGGGAGCCGACATCATTATAACTCCCGAACTTTCTAATGTTGGTTACGATTTAACCATCCTTCGGAATATCGGTTACAATTTTCAGGAAGAAATCAGTTATTACAAAGAACTTGCTTCAATTTACAAAATAACACTTCTTGCCGGCTTACTGGAAGAATCGGATGGAACGCTTTATAATTCGCTTTTTGTTTTCAACCCAAACGGTGAAATAAAAACTGTTTACCGGAAAATCAACCTTTTCCCCTTAAGTAAGGAAAGCGAAGTTTTTCAGCATGGAACTAAACCTGTAACCATTACGGTTGGCGATTTCAAAATTGGATTATCCATTTGCTACGATATCCGTTTCCCGGAACTTTTCAAAGCTTATGCAGAAGAAGACTGCCAGGCGCTCATTGTCTCCTCGGCATTTCCTTTTCCCCGGCTGGAGCACTGGCAAACATTATTAAAAGCCCATGCCATTATGAACCAGTCGTGGGTAATTGCAAGCAACCGCATCGGGAAAGATGTTGGCGCACCTTTCCTGGGTCACAGTTGCTTTATCGATCCATGGGGCCAGGTAACCTCTACTTTTACGGATAAAGAAGAAGACATTCTTATTGATACCATTGATCTTGCACGAGTTCAAGAGGTAAGGAAAAAAATATGCGCCTTTTCCGACAGGAAGGAATATTACGGGAAAGTGAATTAATACCGGCGTAAAAACTTTCCCGATATATTCAGCTTCTATTCACCTCTCCTTTAAAAACGTTTATCAAAACATTCGGGTAAATGATAAACTAAATTACATTCTCAAAAAGAAAAACTTCAATTCGTTTGTTGTAATGTGAAACTGAATCGCCACAGTTTATAGTATGGATTTAAAAGTTGAAGATGACTGGAGTAAGTGTAATAATATGCTGTTATAACAGTAGTAAGCGATTGCCAAAAACACTCGATCACATGAAGGTACAGGAGGTTCCTTCGCATATTAAGTGGGAAGTTATAGTTGTGGATAATGCCTCTACCGATAATACCGCAAGCCTTGCAAAAGAATACTGGGGAAACCATCCCGTTCCATTAAGGGTAATAACCGAGCCGAAAGCCGGATTATCAAACGCCCGCACAGCCGGTATTAATAATAGTAAATACGACTATGTCACCTTGGTTGATGATGATAACTGGGTTGAAAACAGGTGGGTGGAAAAAATATTCAGGATCCTGGATTCGCATCAGGACGTAGCACTTTGCGGAGGACGCGGCATTGGAGTGTTTGAAACTGAAAGACCGTGGTGGTTTGATAATTTTGAAAATTCCTATGCGATAGGACCTCAGAATGATGTTACCGGAATACTGCCAGTCGAGAGATCCTTTCTATACGGAGCAGGTATCGGGATAAAAAAAGAAATACTCCAGAATTTATTAGCATCAGGATATGCTTTCTGGCTATCGGACAGAAGTGGCAGCAATCTTAGTTCGGGAGGTGATTATGAACTCTCGCTCGTAATGTCGCTGCTTGGTTATAAGCTTTATTACGATAACGATATGACTTTTTATCATTATATGCCTGCAGGTCGCTTAACCTGGGATTACATGATAAAGCTTGCCAAAGGTTTTGGAAGGTCGTCGGCCGTACTTCAGCAATATCAGGTTGATGTTTACCAAAAGAAAGGCATGGAACGGCTAAAGTTCAGAAATTATTTTCTTAGCCTTCTCATGTCGGGTTACAGGGTTATCAAAGCAACCTTTATTATTTTACCCATCCTGTTTTCTGATAAAACCGGAAGTGTAAAATACTATAAGTTTATATACAATCTTAATAGTTTGCGCTCCAAATTCAGTTTTTATGCGCAACATAAAAAGCTGGTCAACGACCTCGAAAACGGCAGATGGAAAACCGCATCTGCCCGCCTGAACAGGGAAAAACAGAAACAAATAGCCTAATCAGATGAATTTAACAATATGGAAGATCTTCTAACCATTGCATTACCTGCTTACAAACGAACCGACTTTATACAGCGGGCACTGGACAGCGCCGTGAATCAAACTGTGAAATGCCGCATCCTGCTCATTGATAACTGTTCGCCCCACCACGAATTTAAAAAAATTGCAGAAAGCTATAATAATCCTCTTATTACCTATGTTCGTAACGAAGTCACAGTTCCTCTGGAAGAAAATTTCAACAAATGTTTCGAACTATGCCAGACTCCCTGGGTAACTATTCTTCACGACGACGATATGCTGCATATTCAATATGTGGAAACAGCCCAAAAAATACTGAACAAATTTCCTGATGTTGACGGATTTGCAGTAAAAGCCCGGGTTGCCGAAAATGAGTGGGACGGATTGTTCAAACAAACTACAATTACAAATGATATTAAGGTTTTAAAAGAAGCATTCTTTTTCTTCCAGCACCTCACCCCTTTTGTTGGTGTTATGCTCAACCGTGATAAAGCACTGGCAATTGGCGGATTTGTAAAGGACCATTATCCTATTGCCGACTTCGATTTCTGGTTTAAATACAGTTCTGTTAATAAAATGATGCTGGTTAACCAGGAACTCTCGTTTTACAGGGTTTCGCCCCAGCAATTAACAAATAACGTTATTGATGAGCTGGTTCAAAAGTTATACGAATACAGGTTAAATCTGATCAGGGCCAGTAAACACAAAAACATCCTTACTTACCTTGCACTGGAGGATACACTGGCAAATAATATTAAATACTACAAAGGTATTTACAGCAATATTCCCAACCTGAATGACCTCCAGAATTCAAGGCGTGCCCGGGTTGCGGGAGTAATGCTGAAGTATAAAATTGTAAAGAAACTTGTAAATTATTACAGGCGGAAAATTTCGTTCGATAATGCGTGACAGGGTTTTTGGCTTCGCAAAGCAGCAGTAAGTTTAAACTTAAGGCTCCTTGTGACAGCGTATTTTAACTACGAAGGTTCACGAAGGTCACCACAAAGTGACACTAAAAATGTATAACGCCTGGTTAGTTGTTTAAATAATGGAACAAGGAAAGCTACAACCTGTTTCTGTTCTGATTCTTAATGCGTAATAGTAAATTTGTAAATGGTAAACGTTTTTAAAAAATTACTCGATAGTCCCACCATTTTATCCTGGTCGTCTGTTTTTGTTCGTTTTGGAAGTGCGCTTTTTGTTTTGCCCCTTACGCTAAAGGTTTTTTCGCCTCTGGAACAGTCGTTCTGGTTTTTATTAACCACGGTTACCGGATTTGCCATGCTGGCCGATTCAGGCTTTGGCTCAACGCTGGTCAGGGCTGTGTCGTATTTTAAAGCAGGCGCCAAAGAGTTACCCCAAAACAGGGAAGAGTACGAAGAAAAACTTGAGATGACCGATGAAGGACCCAATCTGGAAAAACTCGAAAGGTTGCTGTCAACTTCATATCGCATCTATTTTTTCATAAACATTTTCATGGTAGTGATACTCCTCACTGCCGGTGTAGGTATGGTTTGGAATATCATGCAACTTGGTTCGAACCGGCTCGATTTCTGGATTGCCTATGCAATGGTTATCCTGAATAGCTCCATGTCGATTATGGGTGTTAAATGGAGCTCTTTTGTAAGAGGATTGGGATACATCAAATTGGAATCGAGGTATGGACTCATCCAGGGGCTTTTTCAGATTATTGTATTTATTATTTTGCTCTCATTTGGATTAAAACCGGTTTACCTGATTGGATATATGACTTTTCAGGTGATAGCCCGTTTCTTCTATTTACGCCGGCTGGTAATTAAATGGTTTAAAGATCAGGGAATTGAACTTGGCGCTCCCCAATTCGATAAGGGACTTTTCAAATCGCTTTGGTCGTCTACCTGGAGATTTGGAGGTTTATCCTGGGGTGTATTTGCCGTAAACTCCGGAACATCTGTAGTTATTTCGCAGTTGAAAGATCCGGTAATGATGGCCAGCTTTCTTCTCACCCAGCGCATTGTGACATTTATAAGCAATATGGCCAAGGCTCCTTTTTATACAAATATTCCCATTATTTATGAGCTCACGGCTAAAAAAGATATTGAAGGTCTGAAGAAAAAATCGTCCGAATATATATTTGTTGGACTTTCCCTTCTCGTAGGTGCCTTAGGGGCAATATTGCTGTTCGGTAACTGGGGACTTGAACTGCTGGGTGTTGAAACGCGTTTTGTCCCATTCTGGATATTACTGATAATTATTGTAAGTGAGGTGCTCGAAATTCATTCTTCGTATCATGCAGGCCTGTATATCTCTACCAACCATATACCATTCCTGTGGCCTGCGACGATCTCGGGAGTTTTGATTATTGCTGCAGGGTTTTATGTAATGCCCATCTATGGTGTTTTAGGCGTTGTACTTGTAAAGCTTATCATTCAGTTATTCTATAACTATTGGTACTCCGTTAAGCTTTCGCTGCAGTTGTTAAACTGGAACTTTTTCGAATATTTAGCAATGCTGCCGGTTTACGGATTTAAAGGAATTACAAATAAAATTAAGTTTCTGAAGGGGAAATAATAATTTGTACAAACATTTTGATGCCACGGGATCATAGCAAGCGCATACCGGAGAACTTCTCTAAACAAAGCGAAAACTCACAGCTTTTGAAATGTTTTTTACTTTTCACCGCTGAAAGATGACAACATTGCTGCGTAAAGGTGTTTTCGGGCTTGCAAAGTATTTTACGCTTCAATAAAAATGGTTTGCAGGCTTGTTAAAGTATTTTGCATGCGTGCCATAAATTTTAAGGTATTAAGTTAGATAATTGGAAACATATAGTTGGTTTAAAACTATCGGGTTATTTTGATGGTCAATTTATTAATTTTTTCCCAATTGGCAAGTTTCAGCATTCTCCGGCTTTGTTATTTTAAGTGGTAGATAGTTGGATTGACTTTTTGGAATAGTAACAATAAAATTGCTGCCTTTACCGGTCTTGCTTTCCACCTGAATGCTCCCATGATGCTTATGTATAAATTCCCTGCAAATCAAAAGGCCAAGTCCACTGCCCTTTTCCATACTGGTACCATGGGTACTTTGTAGATGTCCGTTGTCTAATAACATTTTTACACGGGAAGTATCCATGCCAACACCAAAATCTTTAATACTAATTATCACATCCGAACTTGTTTGCTGAACCGTAATTAATACTTCGCCATTGGGATATGAGTATTTAACCGCATTGGTTAGTAAATTACGGAAGACTATTTCCATCATGTGTTTATCGGCCCAGGCGATGGATCCTCCGTCAAACTTAAAAGTAAACCTTACGTTTTTTGAGCTTTTTAAAATTTTACAAAAGCTTATTACATCAGATATAAGCAGTGTAATGTCAATATTTTCAGGAGAAAAAGCAGTTATCCCGGCACGGGTTTTCGACCATTCAAGCATGCTGTCAAGCATTTCGAATGTTTGACGTGAGGCTTTCTGAATGATGTGTAAATAACTTTCAAGTTCTGAGGTGGAATTATTTTTTAAAGTGTCGAACATCAGATCAATAAATCCCATGATAGTTGTAAACGGATTCCGGAGATCGTGAGCTATAATGTTAATGAGTTTTTCCCTGTCTTTTATAAGCTCCTCAAGCTTTTTCTCGTGTTCTATGTTGTTTGTAATATCTACATAAGCTACAATTACTCCTTCATCCGATAATGGTGCAGCTGTAATATTCAGCCATGTAACTTTATCGTTTTGCACCACACCGGCTTCAACATTCTCGACAATACATCTCCCCTTCTGTACTCTTACACTTGCATACTCTTCGGGCGGGATAACAGTCAAATCTCTCCTGATACAATGCCATCTCGGATCGTCTAAAGTCCAGCCTGTACCATCATTTTTAAGACCTAACATGCGGGCACCCTCTTTATTTGAGCTGACTATATTACCATCTTTATCAGAAATAGTAATACCTATAGGAACGAAATCAAAAATATCAATGAAATTATTGGCTTGCATAAGGCTTTGGATTTTTCACAGGTAAATATATGAAAATCTTTCAATAAACCTGACCGATTCACAGGAAAATGCCCCTGCTGCAAGCCACTCCAAACTACTTCAGCACAGGTGGTATGTTTTGCAGGCCGGCCAGGTAAGGGCCAAGATATTCAAACCATTTCACAGCCATTTTATCGTACCCTTTCTGTTCGGGATGATAGAGGTCGTACATATCCCCACCGTTCTGAACGTACCGGTAGTCGATTCCAGCACCGGTTTCCATATTTACGAGAATGATTTTATCAGCTGAACGCTTTTGCTTCAAATCAGCAATTAATGCATTATAAGTGGAAGTAGGAATATGGTTTCCCTGAACGTTTGGACCTGCCCGGTTAATAATTTGTGCTAAAAAGACCTGTACAACTTTGCCCGCAGATTTTTCATAATTATCAATTTCATCCAGAATTCCATTGAGGTAACCAATATTGGTCTCTACATTATTTGCTCCTAAACCATTGGTGCCAATCTCAATCAATACGATATCGGGTTTGTAAATATTAAGGTACCCTGTTTTAAGTTTTTCAAGCATCTGCTTATTTGTAATACCCGGAAATCCGCCATTGTCCTCAAAACCTGGTGGTAAAAAGTTGCCTCCGGCTTTTTCGCTTCCAACAAAATCAAACTTATACCCTGCCGTAGTTAAAAGCTGGTACAACTTAAACCTGTATGCTATACGGTCGTTTACACTGCGGTTATCGTTACTGTGGTTATCGTAGGTAATAGAATTACCAAGCGGCAGAATTTTAATCTGTGCCTCAACTTTTAAAACAGAAAGTAATAAAAGACCCGTATATAATATCTTCAGCTTTATCATAAGCGATCTTAATCTTCTCTCCCCTTTAAGGAATATTGTGAATGGTTTTAACAGAATCCATAACCTGAATGGTCTTCTTTAGGGCAATCTCCAGTCCGGCAGGCGTCCAGTGCGTATCGGTAGGATAAAACATGAGGTCATCCGAGTTCATAAAATCGTTGAAAACCTTTACTACCGGAACTTTCCGTTCTTCAAGCCCCTTATATATTGCCGGGATAAAATTGTTGTACTTGTGATTGTTCACCAGTTTATGGTAAACCGTATATTTCGATGGCAGAACAATAAAAATCAGGTAAAGATTATAATGTTCTCTCAATTTTTCAGATAAGTTGGCAATATTGTTACAATACAAATCAATATCTTCGGGTTGAAACTGGTGGTAAAAACTTGTTTCTCTTATCCCTTCATCAACACTCTCGCCCAAAAAAAGCCACGGTTGACCCTTATGGAAGGTATATATGGGTGTTGACTTAGGGATATATCCAAACTTATTGAATTTAAATGTTGCTAAAGCCGAATACACAGGTTTTGTAAAATAACTCTGAAAAAGCATGTAGTTAAACATTTTCTCAATGTTTGGATTAAATACAAAACTGAGTGCCTTTTTGTAATTCCTGCTTAGTGCCGACTCCCTCCTCCACCTTTCGTAATATCGGTGCGCATTGTAAAAACGTGTCGAAACATATCTTTCCGAGCTTTCGAAAATCAGGATCTTTGGTGTTTTATTCCTGTAGTTTTTCCGTGCAAGCGATTTCAGTGGAATATCATATCGTTCGAAATATACTTTTTTGTTTAATTGCCACGATAGTCTTTCAGGAAAAGTTGGCATCCGGGAAAAATCGAAGAAGCTGTCGCCAAAAACAAGGATATCCGACTCGTTGATGGATGGCATGTCCTTGGAAAACCTATATTTAATGTGATATGGCGGCATATCATTCTCTTTAAAATTATTTATCATGTTAAAATAATAGAGTTCGCCGTAGGGTTTATTTTCCCAATATCCTTCCATGTATTTGTCGGCCATAAAAAGATTAAATAACGGGAGATAACGAACTGACAAAAACAATAGAAAGCATACGATCCCGGAAGCATAAATAATTATTTTCAGTGCTTTATTGCTCATGGCTCAAAATTGAAAATAAAGAAAGTTTACTTCGTCCCATTTTCCAAAAACCATTATTACAGCTAAAATCAAAATAAAAAGGGCCCATTTCAGGGGTCGGGACAAACTCCTTAACCTGTTTACCAGGGTGCCTCTTTCGAGAAATATCTCTAAAACCAGCAGTATAAAAAGAAACAAAAGAGAAAGGGAAAAATCGGCTTTAAAATGAAAAAGATTTACTAAACCGCTGTAAGAAGAGAAATCGAAAATTTTGAAAAGAATAAAAAAAGCTTCGCTTACCTTGTTTGCACGAAAGAATATCCATGCAAAGCAAACAATCAGAAAAGTAATAAACACATTTACAACAAAGCTCAGGTTCCTGTTCCGGAATTTTGGAGAAACATTTTTAAAACTGGTACCAATAACCTGGTAAAACCCATGCAATGCTCCCCAAATGACAAAAGTCCAGTTTGCCCCGTGCCATAAGCCACTCACCAGAAAAGTTATAAAAAGATTCAGGTACCAGCGCCATTTGGCAACCCTGTTCCCGCCAAGGGGTATGTACACATAGTCGCGAAACCACGATGAAAGAGAAATATGCCACCGTTGCCAGAACTCACGGATGTTTGCGGAGAAGTATGGTCTCCTGAAGTTAATCATAAGTTCATACCCCATAATTTTGGCAGTACCCCTGGCGATATCGGAATATCCGGAGAAATCGCAATAAATCTGGAATGCAAAGAAAAAAGTGGCAATTACAAACTGAAGTCCTGAATGGTCAGCAGGATGGTTATAAACAGTGTTAACATATTCGGATAACCTGTCGGCTATTACAACCTTTTTAAAGAACCCCCATACTGCAAGAATTACTCCATCGCGTATTCGGGTGTATTCAATCGTATGTCGTTGGTAAAACTGGGGGAGCAGGTTAACTGAACGCTCAATAGGGCCAGCTACAAGCTGAGGAAAAAACGAAACATAAAGCGCAAAAATACCAAAATGTCTTTCGACAGGTTGCTTGTGGTAATAAACATCAATTGTATAACTTAAAGTCTGGAAAGTGTAAAAGGAGATCCCTACAGGTAATAATACATCGTAATACGGAATAGTTTGCCTTATATTAATTGCATGGAATAGGGCGTTAAGAGAATCGCCAAAAAAGTTAAAATATTTGTAAAAAAAGAGAATCCCCAAACTTGTAATTACCCCAATGGCGAGAAATGCTTTTCGTTTTAACCTGTTTTCTGTACTTCCGATAAATAATCCGGCCAAATAGTTAACAACAGTTGCTGCCAGGATAAGGATCACATATTTGTAACTCCAGCTCATATAAAAATAATAGCTGGCAAGTAAAAGCAATATCCATCGGAAACGCTGCGGCAAAGCAAAATAAGCCGCTACAACCATAGGAAAAAACGCCAGAAAATGAAGCGAGTTAAACAGCATATAATAACCGGTAGCTCTGCAGTTAGTGGTTGGAAACTGCAAAAAAGTTCAAGTAATAATCAAATATCAGTATCGGGCCCTGGTTACAATGGACCTTTAAAGTACCAGCTTAAAGCAGGTAGTCAAACTGCATGCTTTGAGCAACATAGTTGTATTTACAAAAAAAAATCCCAAGAAATAAATAGGCATGCTTTACTTCCTTTACCTGTTCTCTAAACCATTGAACCATGGTACGGAGTCCGGTCTCAAGAGAAGTTTTTACCTGCCAGCCTATTAACGAACGGGTGGTTTCAACATCGGCAATGCGGGGTTGTTCTGAAAAGCGGTCGGGAATAGCACCAAAAGCCGGTTCGATTTCGGTTTCCATGATATCCGCAATCATTTCTACCATTTCACGTACAGAGGTCAGTTTCCCGGATCCCAGATCCAACGGTTTGTCATAAATCTGCGAATGTGTTGTAGCCGCAAGAATACCTTCAACAAGATCGTCGATGTATATCCAGTCAACTTCCCATTTGCCACTGGTTAGCTTAGGCTGATGACCATTTAAAATGGACATAATTACATGGGGAAGGATCTTATACTTTGGTTGTGCCGGTCCATAGCCCATAAAAGGCCTTATCATAACCACCGGTAACTTGTAAAGCTGCTGAAACAAACTTCCGTACACAACAGTACCCAGCTTGGCAGCGGCATAGGGCGATGCAGGAGTTATGTTCAGATCCACAGGTTCTGTACTTGATCCGGCAAGGACAATTTTCTCGCATCCCATATCAACAGCTTCGGTCAATAAATTGACAGTACTTGTTAACAAACTGTTATACGTTGAAAGCAGGTGCTTTTGGTCGTTTGCCGCCGTAACGTCGCCCGCGAGATGAAAAATATAGTCGGGCCGTGTTTTTTTTAAAACTTTTCGTGCTGTTCCGGGATCCTCAAAAGTACCCTGCCACCAGTACATTCCTTCCAAGCCGGAGTCGGCTCCGCTTTTATGGCGTGATGTACCATGTACTATTGCACCTAAATTTATAAGACACTTACTTAAATTCTGACCTATAAACCCGCTTGCCCCCGTTATTAAAATTTTTTTTCCTTCCAACTGATCCCTAAAATCATTTGTGTCAAATTTCATATAACGTTTGTTTTAATAATCATACATTCTTAAACTCAGGATATCTATTAAAAGAAACAGGGCAGTGTTTTTTTTGTTCCCGCTTAAAATTAAAGAGCAATTAAAATTGAATCACTGTTGTCCGGGGAAAATGATTAGATCCTTCGCTCCGCTCAGGATGACAAGCCTTTCGCGTGTTTGAAAGGGTGAGGGGGTGGTTTGCGGCTTCGCC
>JAJYAG010000200.1 GCA_021779665.1 Bacteroidota bacterium
TAGTTTACATTCCCGCCGTGCTGAAAAAGAAGTTTTAGAATTTTTGCAGGAATATAAAATAAAAAACGCCATATTTCACTGGTATTCAGGTTCTGTTAAAATTTTGCATGATATTCTTGCAAGTGGATATTATTTTTCAATTAATACCTCTATGATATCAAGTTTAAGTGGCAAAAAAATAATATCCGAAATTCCCATAAACAGAATGCTAACAGAAACAGATGGTCCTTATGTCCAGTATAAAGGTGCTTCTTCTAAGCCGGAAAATATTAAAATTGTTCTAAAGTATCTGGCAGATTTTTATAAAATTTCTATTCCAGAAATGGAAAACCAGATTTACACGAATTTTACCAATATGATTACTTCAATAAAATAAATCCTTGTACTACTGGCATTTTTTTGCAGATTATAAATCATCAAAAATAACAGGTACCTTCTTTTTGAATTCGTTTAGCATGGGAATTGCAATTTCCCTCATTTGAGGATGGGCTCCTGAAGCTGTACGTAATTCAAAAAAATGCCGCCATTCTCTGAGATTCATTGTGACTACAATTTCGGTTTTTAACGAATTAGGTAAAACACTTCTTGCCTCCTGTGGAGTTGCTCCTAAAGAAATTAATTCATTATATGCCTTCTCAATACCTTCAATCGTTTGTTTCCAGATTCTATATTTCTCATCATTTTCATTCCAAAAACAAGGCTTGATTACAGTAATTTGGTTGCCAAATTTACCTTTCGTATAATTGCAATAACGAGTGGATTCCTGAGTATAACTAGCTATACGATGTCTAACAATTTCATGGGTAACACCTCTGTCACATATAACCCGCACAGTAATGCTTTGATGTTCAATAACAGATAAATGTCCTCTATTAATTATTGAAGAGATAAATTTGGAAGCAGAGTCATCAGTTATCTTATCCTCACTTTTATACGCGGTTCTTCCTGCTTGTTCAATCTGTTTTAAAATATAATCTCCATCAACATGAGACTCAATAATAAATGATGGTTCTATAATATTCATTATCAATGAAATTTATAATAAGTATCTAGATTATTCTTCACGATGGGGCATTCATTAATGTCATTTTCATAATTACAACTACCTATGGTAATTTCATCAAATATAAAGTTGAATTTTACTTTAGGTATTTTCCTTATATTATCTAATTCCTTCAATGAGCCACAAAAAAATAAAGCAATTAGTTCGATTTCCTCTATTTTTTCAGTCATTTCTGGGTGCTGTTTTAAGAAAATTTCCAAAGCATCTGCCTTATAAATGACATCTTCAATAATAGCTATCTTTGTATGTTCTAATTTTATTTTCTTTTCGAACTCATTATAGTATTCTAAACTACTCGGAACATAAGTATAATTACAATCAGGATAGTAAAGAGCAAGTTGTGATCCTATGATATTACCTTCAAACCCGACTCCAATCATTGAATCAAATGTAATACTTTTAGAATGGATCAGCTCAATAAAAGAATCGATTACTAATTTTTTTGTATCAATACTATTTATCAATGTAAAAATATCAATTAAACCGTGAGATCGGAAATTATCAGACCAGTGAAAATGGCCTGTTTTAAAAAGCTTTTTTTCTCTTATTTCCTCAAGGATAATTCTCTTATATTCAGCCAATAATAATGAATCACTAGTCTTATATTGCTCAATACTGTAATCTTTACCCAACTCTTCAGTGTTCAAAATTTCAATTTCCAATTTTTCAGTAACACTTGGCAACTTATCCAATTTAATTGGGTCAGCTTTGATCTTGAGTATTTTATTTGAGTTGATTTCAGTTTGTTCTTGCCAATAAGGATTAGGAGTACTTTTATCTACATAATGGAATGTAATAACGTCGAATTCATTCTCAGTCTCAGAATTAACAATTAGCTTATACGAATTAATAATACTTAAATCTTTTTTGGCGAACGAACCTACTGCAAAAAAATAATTTAACTCTTTGTCTTGTATAGAATTGGAATAATCATTATGAACATGACCATGCAAAAATGCATGAAAACCAAAATTATTCAAAACTGTTAATGTTTTATGCCAATTAGAATCGGTTTCATTTAGAAAAGTGAGCGGGTGATGGTGGAAAATTGCAATCTTTCCATAATCATGATGATCCACTTTAGCTTGTGTCTTTAAAAACTCTTTTAGATCATCATGTTTAATATATCCATAATGATTCTCTTTTATATTACTCTCGTAATAATTTGAATTCAATGCTAATATTATTATCTTGTTAGATTCGTCAACTTTCATCTCAACAATTGGAGAGGCCTCCGTAAAAGCCTTCAATCCTTCAAAAAAATTATCATAAAAACCTTTAAATTTCTTGAATTTTACTTCATGTAAGCTGTTGACCTTTCCTTTGAAATCTTCCTGTTCGACATAAGAATCTATATCAGTCCAGTTGATATCATGGTTTCCTGGTACAACAAAAATAAATTCTTTACTGATTCCAAGTTCCTTAGATAATTTAGTCAGAAACTCCGTAGCCTTCTCATATTCTTGCTTCTTGCCGGAATTTGCAATATCACCTGCTATAATTAATGAGTGAAGTAATACTTTTCTGTCTCCAAGTTGTTTTTTTACAGAGTCTATAAAACAATCAATAAAGTCACCATCTTCTTGTAAATGAGAATTAATAATAGTTGAATTAGGAACATTAAATGGAGTTAAATGAAGATCAGAGATTAATAAAATTGCTGAATTCCTTTTCATAATTTATTCAATTCAGTTTTAATAGAGTAGTTGAAGATATTATTGTTCTCTTTATTAATCTCAAAAAGAGAAAATGTAGGCTTATCATTGGGACGAGTTACTGTTTTGATATTTACAATAGTAATATAACCATCGACAAATGCATTTTCATATGAAATAATAGATTCTGCTTTCTTTGTTTCTGTGCCTAAGCAAATTACATCTGATACTAAAAAATAATGTTTACCTGTCAAAATACGATTGTCGAGCTTAGTTTTATACATCCTATTTATGGGGCCTAAATGATCCAAATATGAGACTTCAACACCAAGAAGCCTCGAAAGCATTGATGCTATGTAAGAACCATTTATCGACATTGTAAAAAGATATTGATTATTCTTTTCATTATTGAATAAACTTTTGACGCTATGAGCTAAAAGAAATAGACCAAAATGAGAAAAAGGTTTATCCTCATTGAAAACCTTAATATTTATATACTTATCGAGATAGACATCTGAAGAATAACTTAATTTCTCTTTGTTTTCCCCATAATAACCTGAATTTGCTGATAACATTTTTTTTTCAAAGAGTTCCTGAAATAGTTTAAATTTAAAATATAAAATCTCAGGAAAAGGAATAGTCATAGTCTTAGATAATGAAAAATGTAGGCAATATTCATTATTATTAAGACCCTTTAGCAAAGCTTTTGATTCTAATTTATTTAATTTTAAGTTGTCGTATAATGTTGTCTTAATATTAATAATATAAATCTCCTTTCCTTTTTCAAAGAAATATTCAAAAAGTGTCTCGAAAACAAAATCCAAATTGTGTGCATTTTGCAGGTTTGATAGATCAAGAACAACAATATCAAAAGACGTTAATGCCAAATGCTTAACATCATCAAATACACTTCTTAATAAAGGGAGAGTTAAACTTGTTGTATTAAAGATATTTTGTTCAATAGTATCTTTATTACCAAAGTTGGCATAGATTTGTTCACATTGCAAATCAATTAATAATACTTTTTCATGTAATAAACACGAATATAACATCTTGACTAATTTTCAAAATTATTGCTGATTAATTCAGGATTTTGTATTTCTATTTCAATATGAAACCCCTTTAGTGTGTTTGGATAAATCCTTAAAGATGACTTTTCTATATCATCCTTTGCACTTTTAAGAATACATTTTGCACAATCAAAGACATCTTTTTTACAGTCATTACATTTTGATGCAAACACAACTTGAGTAGTGTTATAATGAATTCTGAGTACTCCTTGAATCAACTTAATCCTTTCCTTTAAACGCCATAAATTCTCTCTATCCTTATTTTTAGAATAGTTTAAACAATCCATGATTAAAAGGAAGTCATTTAACCGTGTGCTATACAATGACTCTTTTTTGAAAAATTCGGTAATTTCTCTATTGAAACTAGGTTTATATTTAATAGAACCCTCAAGGCCAATTCCGAAATCAGAAATTGAGATGGTTGTTTTAAATTTATTAGTATTTAGCATAGCTATACATGGGGAATAACTGTACAATACAGCATTTGTAACAATTTCGCTAAGTATCTTAATAATTTCAAAATAAAATTCAGTATTGATAATATAATCAGATAAAACTATTCCAAAGTCTTTCGGAATTTTATTCAGTTCAAAATCTTCATATGTTTTAGTCCTTTTCTCCTCAAGTATTCGTTCCAAGTTTTTATCATTCTTAAAACTATTATACAAAGTATAGTATTCATAAGAATTATTTAAATAAACGTGAGCTTTATGCTCTTTTCTATATTTAGGCAATTCATGTTTATTCCCGTAAAAACCTAAAAATCCCTCTTCAAAGTTGTAAATATCAAGACCTGTAATATAAGAGTTTAGATATCGGGCATTTTTAATATATATATCTTCAGAAATTTCACTTTTTGGTCCAACTATCTTAAAAAAATTAATATGGTTTAGAAAACCAATAGCTTCAGAATTAATTATTTTTAGAGGAATAGGTATTTTGTGATATTGTCTAAGGATTAGGCCAATTCCGATGAGGTTTGGTACTACTTTCGGTTCAAAACGAGTTACATTCTCGAATGAAAAAATAGGAACCGCTGTTTTACCCGAATGTTTGTAATGCTCTGTTAATGCGCCAAATATTTGGTTATAGAATTTTAACGAAGTAATTTCACCAGCAAAACTTATAACATCGTTTTGATACGTTATTTCAGAAATTGGACTTTCCATTCAGTGGTTCGTTATCTTTTTACTTTAAATACAACTGCATATATTTTTTATTCAAATCATTTTATACACGAACTTAGACAAAATTATAAGCTTTAGCAAATTTTTAATCCAGGGCTTTAAACCCTGCCGTGCCGCAAATGGATTTGGAGGTAAGTAAAGGTATTTGCGGCACTCCCCCAGTCTTTAAAGCCCTTCCAAATCCGCTTCGCTCCAAAGCGGTCTTCCCATCATGTTTAATGCATGGTTCCGCTGAAGCTTCACCAGCAATGAAGTGGTGCGCCACGAATTGCGATAGCTATATTAACATAATGCGCTATTATGTGTCCGCTTCGCACAACCTGCGGAATAATTGATTGATTCAAGGTGCTGGTTGTCACATAATTCGACACTATGTTAAATAGCACTTTCAAAGGTGTGGCGCGATCATTTTTATGTGCACAGCACAGAGAAGACCACAATTTCCCCGCCACCCTTCAAAGGTGCAGAGGCAAAAGAAGCTATGTCATATTATGTGCCTGCGGTACATGCCTCATTCTTCACTCCATTCCGCTTCGGGCTTCCGTTCCATCACTTCACGGATAGTTTATTTTCTAAGGAGTTCGTTCTTCCACTTCAGACCCTCCGCTACATTCCACTCATCAATCGGCACAAACCTCGGCGCTCTCAGCAAGCGTTTCGCCTCCACTACATTCCACCTCAACCCTTGCTTTTAAAATCGGTATAGCTTCTTTTTCCTCAGCGGCATGTTTACCCCGGATACCCAGCAAATCCCCACCACCCTTTAGCGGTGCAGGGCATAATAACATATTTATTGGTCATTTGCTTGCGGCACATGTCTCTTTCTTCGTTTCATTACGTTCCAGGGCTTCGTTCCGTTCGTACCTCTCTGCACTACGACCCTTACACTCCATTTCACTGCAAAAGGGCCATAAGCCTCAGCAACCCACGCAAGAGTAGCCCCTTCACTACATTCCGCAACTTAACGCCGGAGCTGCATTCCACCGCTGCAAAAGCAAATGACATAATTTTTTTACATCGGTATTTGCTTTCGCTGCAGTTCCATTTCGCCCGGCTATTGCTCCATTTCGTTCGTTGCTACCCTTACCTTTCCCAACCCTCTCCATCGATATGCCCTGCATCATTATCACTCCAAAGAAAAAATATCATTTCTTCCAAATATTATTTATCTTTGCTAACCTAAATTGTTGGATGTTTAAAATTACTTCGGATATTGTAATGTAGATAATCACAGGAGAATACTTCTGGATTATCGCCCCCTTTTGTCCTGACATATTCTTGTCAGGAATATCTTTATTTATATATTATCAATAACAATTTGAGCCTTTGCTATGAATTTTCATACAAATGGTTCCTCTATTATTTTAAACATCATGAGTAACGAAAATAATAAATCCATACACGATTTCGATTTTAATTTAATTTGTGAATTCTTCTCCTACATGGAACGTCAGGGACCCGGTAGCCCCGAAGTAACGCTCAAAGCCTTGAGCTTTATAGACAATCTTACCGACAAATCTCTTATTGCCGACATTGGTTGTGGAACAGGTGGTCAGACAATGGTTTTGGCTCAACACGCCCCGGGACGCATTACAGGGCTTGACCTTTTTCCAAAGTTTATCGACCAATTCAATGCTAATGCCATGAAACTAAATCTTCAAGATAGAGTACATGGAATTACTGGTTCAATGGACGACCTTCCATTTCAAAAAGAAGAATTAGACCTGATTTGGTCGGAAGGTGCTATTTATAATATAGGCTTTGAACGGGGGCTGAACGAGTGGCGTAAATATTTGAAACCAGGGGGTTATATTGCTGTTTCTGAGAGTTCGTGGTTTACAGATGAACGCCCTGCTGAAATCAACGACTTTTGGATGGATGCGTATCCTGAAATTGATTTACTTCCTAATCAGGTAGCCAAGATACATAAAGCGGGTTATCTTCCTGTCGCTACGTTTATTTTTCCTGAAACTTGTTGGACAGAGCATTACTTTGCTCCAAAGAATAAAGCCAAGGAGATTTTTCTTAATAAATATGCAGGAAATAAAGCCGCCGAAGAACTCATTACATCCCAAAGTTATGAAGAAGAATTATACGGCAAGTATAAAGAGTTTTACGGCTATGTATTTTTCATCGCAAAAAAGGTAAGGCAATGATTAATCTAAATGTGTATGGTTGGAATGACAAGTTAAACCAACTAAAACAAGAATCAGCGCATAAAGCCTTGTTTCATGGCCGTGTAGTTATCGCACAGCGCACTTGTTATGAAGTTATTTCCGAAAATGGATTGTTTCAATGTGAACCGACAGGAAATATGATGTTCGGCAAATCGGTCGTTGAATTGCCTTGCGTAGGCGATTGGGTTATTTTTCAACCAATAGATACAGAAAGAGGTATCATCTTCGATAGGTTACCACGACAAAAAACGCTCTATCGTTTAAAAAGTGGTACAGTATCCGAAAAACAAGCCATTGCTTCGTACGTCGATAAGGCATTTATTGTACAAAGCCTTGATGATAACTTCAACGTTCGCAGGATTGAGCGTTTTATGTTACAGTTGGCAGACGAAAACATCCAACCTGCTTTGGTACTGACTAAAACAGATTTAGGTTTTAACAAAGAGGATGTCGAAAACGCCTTAAAACATATCTCGCACAAAATCCCAGTCTTTTATACCAGTATTCATCAACCGGACAGTATTATGGCAATACACCAGTTTATCTCAGTGGGTGAAACGGTTGTATTTACCGGTATGTCTGGTGTTGGCAAAAGCTCGCTGATAAATAGCCTTTATGGACAGGATATTTTACAAACATCAGCAATAAGCATGTCTACCGGCAAAGGAAGGCATACTACAACCCGAAGGGAAATGGTGCTTTTGGAAAATTCCGGTGTTTTAATAGATACTCCCGGAGTTAAACTATTTGGAGTTACCAACGACGATGTTAATTCCCTTTCGGAAGTTTTGGACATTAGCAACTTCGAGAGCCAGTGTCTGTTCTCCGATTGCCAGCACATTAACGAAAAAGGTTGTGCGGTTATCCATGCGGTTGAAAATGGCGAAATTGACAAAGGGGTTTATGAAAACTATCTTAAACTAAGAAAGGAAGCGTGGCATTATACAGCATCGGTTTTCGAAAAAAGAAAGCACGAGAAATCCTTCTCAAAGATGGTAAAAAGCGTTAAGAATAGCCCGTATAAAAAGTTTTAGAACCCGGTTTTATAATGGCTTTACTTGTGAAGAGATGATTAATCACAAGAATCATTTTCCTCAATGGTAAAGCCATTTTTATTTTCTCTCCATTTAAAATCACAAAGCTACTGTCTAATAATTTAAAGAGATATAAAAGGAAAGGACTCTTTTTTATGACCAAAATTTCGAAAATGTAACAAATAATCAAAAGGTTCCACAGTCTCTTATTTGAAATAAAAAAGTAAAGCAAGTTAGGCTGTCCATTTCAGCTTTTCAAGGTCAGGCCCTTCGGGTTTTTGCAAAAATCTCCACACCTCCTATGGTCGGGTAGTATTTTTTCAAAAAACCTTGACAAGCCTTCATATCCAGCCTAAAAAAGCGGCTTTCTTTTTTCTTTTTTTCTCGTTTTTTCTTCTTTCTTTTAAAAATATGTATGCGCAGCGCAGCAAGCAAAATGTTTAATCGCGCGTACCATGCAAACTTTTACCGTAAAATCAGCATCTGCAAAAGAAGAAAGTCAAAAACCTCATTTCTTTGTATTAAATAAAGGTTTAAACTCTGGTAAACCTCTTTCTGGTTATTGTCCCAATAGTTTTAGAATTGAGGCCGAAAATGAAGAATTTAAGGAAATATTGTACTGGGTATCATTCGCACTTTGGAGGGCCAAGGCTTTTCATCCGTATTTAATCGGTTCGGTTATTCCTTTTATCCGCATCAGAGATTATAAGCAGCTTATTAGCGAAAAATTGGAAATTGTAAAAACAAGTCCAGCCGAGTTTTCCGAAACGGTTAAACAATTGCGTTTAATTGAACTAAAAGAAAAACAGTTTATGCAAAACTTACAGCTTATCCGGGAGCTTAAACAGGCTTATGTTACCAAGTATTTCAATAAACATCGTTGAGGTAAGTCCACAAAAAAAGCCCGGGGCTGAACCGGGCTTAAAACTCAAAAACTTGGGATTGTCATTCCCCTTCAACGGTTGCTTGCGCAACGGAAGTCATTACTCCTCCGGCTACCACCAGGTAACCTGCCACTGTGATAAGTATTGCCGGAAGTGTCACTGGTGATGCAATAATTGCTCCTCCGACAGCTGCCAGGCATAACCCGACGTTTCGTATAATCCGGAAGAATTTGGACGTTGGAGCAGTCAACCGTTGAACCAACGATAAATTTTTAGTTGCCATCCTTCATATTTTTAAAGATGAATGTTTCAACATGCGTAAGCCTCTTTTCAAGGAATTCGATTTTCTGGTTCATCAAATCATTTATCCCTTTGAATTCGGTTTTAATGAGAGATGTAGTGGTTTTCACTTCTGCAAGGTCCCTCTCCACACGTTTAAAATCACTGTGCAATTGCTTTGTGAAAAAGGCCACTACCGAAAGCAGCACCGAAATGATTATCCCGAATACCTGGAATTCATTCATACCTTAAGCCACATTTACAATAGCCAGGCTGTTATAATTCCCGTTCTTCAATGGATACTGCAACCCATTGGTGAGCTGGAAGAACTCAATCTTCAAAAGATTGATTCTGATACCATTTCCTGCAGGTAATGCAACCGGTGTCAATACAACATTGACAGCATTCAGATCAATGACCTGGTTTTGCACATTGGTTATTTGCAAATCGGAGGTGCCATTTGCAAAATCAATGTTGGCCATCGCACCGGTGATACTCAAATGAGTTGCCCCGGCTGGATAAGCGATATCCTTTTGAGGTACCAGGTTATTAATGGTAATAACTCCGGTTGCGGCATCCACGGCAAATGCTTTGAACAGTACACCACTCAAAACCGAATCCGCATTGAAGTTAAAGCCGTTGAGAAGGGCTTTCCCTTCTGCAGTTGCCAAACCTGCAGCCGGTTGTCGCGAACCTCTTACACTGGCTGCATCCAGTTTAAGCTCACTCATCATAAGTTGAGTTACCCTTGAGGCCACATAAGTATCGGATGCATTAAGCATCAAACTGCGCAGCGCATCCCTTAAGAATTTGCCGGCCGAACCGGCCAGACCAAATTCAGAGTTATTTTCCCGAGTACGCTCAAAGTTGGGATTATTGGCAATTTTATCCGCTGAAATAGCGCTTTTTTCTTTTACAAGGTATTGCCCGTCCTTCTTATAGAAGGTCATGCTTCCCATGGTCCCTTCTATTTTTAAAATTCCTTTCTGCTGTGCCATACGTAAAAAATTGGTTAAACATGACACAAAGCTACCTTGCCTTATAAAGGATTCAAAAAAAGGACTTCCGGTTTAGCTCTGATTATAAACATTTTGCCAATATTTCCGAAATTGCAGTTATATGAAAACTGTTATCTTTGTACATGGCAAAGCCCAGTTTCCCTGGTATTAAAGCCATATAAAAGCCGTATTAGGTACTAAATGGAAACAAAACGCATCATAATTTATCCGAAGGATGTACAACGGATAACCGGGAAGAGTGACAGATACGGACGGCAGCTGTTGGATAAAATCAGGCTGCATTTTGCAAAAGAACCTCATCAGTTTGTAAGTATAGATGAGTTTTGTCTGTTTACCGGTCTGGCCATCGAACAGGTTGCCCCGTTCCTGGAATGATTAAGTTGAGCCAAACTAAGCAATACAAATCATATCAAAAACAATGCTCATTTTCAATATAATTTGGATGTTTTTAGCGCTCTTTGTATCCGAAAGTCCCAGTATTTTCATATATTTGCAATGAAACCGGAGTTCATCAAAAAGGCTTGTCCTTACTCAAAACAAATGAGAACTAAATAGTGAACCCGCTGAACTTGTTCTTTCTAAATTACTGAAAACAAAATATTTGCAGGTGGCGAGTGTAATCGGTTCACCCCGACGATAGAAAAGACAAGGGTTTCAGCGAAAGTTGAAACCCTTTTTTATTCCCCTATTTGCATACAATTTGCATACAAAACTGGATCAGTCGGAAAAGTTGGCGTGGGATTAAATGTAAGTTTAACGCTGTGACAGGTATGGTATTTTTACCGCCAAATTTGATAGGTTTCCATATATATCCTGACCGTTGTTTTACCTGACTCCAAAAAAGATCAGTTTGGCTTCGGCTTTTTTAAACTCAGTGTCAATAATTGCATGTCCTTCTGCATCTATCCTGAGTTTTACACCATCATTCATTTTGAATGAACTGTTTACTTTATTTTTCGAAACATAGGAATAATGCCCCGGATGGCTGGAGAATACAACGATTGCTCCCTTTCCGTTAGTTGGATTTATTTTTTCATAAATTTCCGGACTGCCACCAACAGCCCCATCACGGATCATGGATACAGAAGTCATATCATCACGCACCTGTTTATAATAACCCAACATAGTATGGAAAAACTGTAAGCCATTTTCAGAAATGGCTGGCAAATCGCCCCAGATACCATTCTGCCCCAGTATAAGCGAACCAACGGCAATGGTTTGATTTTCATAGGGATCATCAGGCAAATAATGCGTCAGAAACAAGCTTGTCGGAATCCATTTATCAAAAGTGAGCGGTGTACGGCAAATCCATCCACGCGCCGGACCGGGGAAAAAGAAAATATTCCAGTTATCCTTGTTCTGATCGAAAGGGATATTGTAATTGAAATAGTATGGCCCGTTGTTGATTAAAAAATACTTTCCTGATGAAAGAAAAGATAGTCCAACCGTTCTGCCGCCTTCGGTAATGTCAAAATCAACAATGGCTTCAGGGCAGGCTTTTGCAAGTTTATCGACCACATACGACATAGACCGGCCAATTTCGAATGCATAATTTTCGAGTCGTTCCTGCGGGGTATTGGTGCTATCGCCATGGTAATGGTGCGGATCGTTACACTCGTACTGACCAATGGCATCCCATTTAAAATAAGTTACCCCCAGTGTTTTGTTCAACTCAATCAATTTATCGGCAAAAGCATCGCGGTACGCACTTACCAGGCACATGCCGTAACTTTCTTCCGT
>JAJYAG010000303.1 GCA_021779665.1 Bacteroidota bacterium
GCTCCCGGAAATGAAGCTTAATTCTTTAAAAACTATTCTGATTGAGCTTACGACGCTGTGCAATTATCCCGTAACGAAGGTTGAGCCAGTCGAAACCTCGTTGATTATAATACAAACTGCCCAATAAAATTAAAATATAAAAAGATGAAAGATTTCACTTCGTTTTTTAATAAACCCGCCCATCGGCGTTCCTTTATTGCGACCCTGTTTACCGGAGCATTATCGGGTTTGTTCCTGAGGAAAAGCATGGCTTCGGAACTGATGCAGGAGCCTGTTTTCCCTAAATTCGCTTCGCCCGAAGGTGCCAACAACCCCATGGGAGTTGCGCGTGGCATTTTTCCGGGCCGTGTGGTTTGGGCGCACGATCCGAAGGCGGTGCGATGGGACGGAAATACCGGCCATTGGTGGGACGAAGCCTCGAACGATGTTCCCCGCATCACCGAAATGTTCTCGAAGTCAATCCGCAATGTGGCCGGTGTGAAAAACGACCACAAAGCCTGGGATGCCCTTTTTGTTTCACACAATAAAGGCCTCGGAAAAGACAAGGGCTACACAAAAGGTGAAAAAGTCGCCGTAAAGATCAACCTCAATAACGATCGCACAAGTTACAACGATACCCCATGGATTAACACATCGCCGCAAGTGATCCTGGCTGTTGTAAAAGGATTGGTGAACGACGCCGGTGTTCCCGAAGAAAACATCACAGTTTTTGACGCCGTACGTTACATAACCCCGCATTTGTACGATTACCTTCACAAAGCCTTTCCGGCAATTAAATTTGTGGATGGTTACGGCGGTTTGCCCGGTCGTGTTAAAAACGAATGGGTGCCTGGAAAAGTAACTTATGCAGTGGAGAATAAGTGCGGTGCGGGCATTGCTGCCTGCGCTGTTGAAGCCGATTATCTCATCAATATTTACACGGCAAAAGGGCATCCGGCAACGGGAGTAACGCTGAGCGCCAAAAATCATTACGGAAGCATCGATGGTCGCGATCACAACTACATCAAAGGTGCCAAAACAGGTTATGGGCAGTATAACCCGTTGGTTGAGCTTATGGGGCACCGCGATCTGGGAGGCAAAACCATGCTGTATGTGTGCGATATGCTTTACAGTTGCTATCATTCCGATGCTTTGCCCATCAAATGGACAATGGCTCCTTTCAACAATCATTGGCCTGCAAGTCTGCTGGTTTCGCAGGATCCGATTGCCTGCGACTCGGTTGCGACTGATTTTCTGACGGCTGAATTCGACAACCGCACCGACATCCCTGTTGGCGTAAATGAAAAAGGGAAGAAGGTTGACATGAGCAACTGCGATACTTTTCTGCACGAAGCTGCACTTGCGCATAATCCTCCCTCAAAAACGGTGTATGCTCCGCATGGCGATGGCATCCGGATTAAAAGTCTGGGCGTTCACGAGCACTGGAACAATGCTTCTGAAAAGAAATATTCGAGGAATATGGGCAGGAATAATGGAATTGAGTTGGTACTGGTATAATCTATAAATCGAACAAATGTTAAAAACTAAATTACTACACCCCGAAATATTAATGGCTCTTGGAAGTAACGGCCATGGTGCCCGCATTCTGATTGCCGATGGCAATTATCCATTTACAACATGCACACCGCCAACAGCTAAGAAGGTTTTTCTGAACCTCGCTCCGGGTATGCTTTCGGTAACCGATGTTTTATCGGTGCTGGCCGATTATGTTCCGGTTGAAAAAGCTATGGTGATGGTTCCTCCCGATGAGGCGCCACAGACTATTCACGTGGAATATGCCCGCATTCTCGGTCAGGAGGTTCCCATGGACAAAGTTAAGCGCATGGAGTTTTACAGCGAAGCCAAATCGACCGATACGTGTCTTGTGATTGCCACAGGCGAAATGAAACGGTTTGCCAATTTGCTGCTGACAATTGGTGTTGTTAAATTTTAAGGTTATGAAACGACTACTATTTCTGACAGTCCTGATGCTGGCAAAATTTCTGTTACAACAGGAAACTGCTGCCCAGGAAAAATCTCCGGCTATGTGCTGGTGGTACGAAAAACCTGCTTCCAAATACTGGGAAGGTCTTCCTGTTGCTACAGGCCGTTTTGCAGCCATGATCATGGGTAAAATTGCCCAGGATCAGGTTTGGCTGAACGAGGAAACCTTATGGGCAGGAAGTCCAAACAACCCAAATAGTCTCGATGGACCTGAGAAACTTGCCGAAATGCGCCGCCTGATTTTTAACAAGGAATATCTTAAGGCCGACTCAGTATCGCAGGCTTTCAGCAGCCGCCCCATGCGGGTGCAGCATTATCAGCCCATGAGCAACCTGAACCTGAAGTTTGACAATCAGGATGAATCGAAAGTCCGGAATTACCGTCGGAAACTGAGCATGGACAGTGCTCTGGTAACCATTACATACGAAATTGAAGGGGTGAAATATAAGCGTGAAGTTTTTGCCAGCTATCCCGATCAGGTGATTGTAATGCGCCTTTCGGGCAGCAAACCTGGTAAAATCAGCTTTACAGGATGGATGAGCAGCCTCCAGGCTTCTGCTGTCTGCATTGTTGAGAAGAATGACCTGATCATGAACGGCGGTACTGCCGAACTCAGCAAAGAAACATACAGCGAACGGGTTATTCCTTCGCTTATGAAGTGGCAGTCGCGCATTCGGATTGTTAACGAAGGTGGAAAAATCACTTCCGCGAAAGCGGGTGAGGGTTCTGAGGCTATCCGCGTTGAAAATGCCAATGCCGTTACCATTATCATGGCGGCTGCAACAAACTGGAAAACCTGGAACGATATTAGCGCCAATGAAAAGGAAAGCTGCAATTCTTAAATAGAAAA
>JAJYAG010000304.1 GCA_021779665.1 Bacteroidota bacterium
ATCTACAATAATGGCGCCTTCATCCCGGTGCTTTTTTTATCCATCTGATATCGCTCGTAAGCCGAAGTAAGATTAAGCGGATCAATCCTGTCAGCTTCACTCAGCGTTTGCTTTGCAAGATCGGTTTCACCATTGCGGCGCAGGATGATAGCCATAAGATTAATTGCCTCCACATTGTTTGAATTCGAACTCAACGACTCGCCTAATTTTTCAATGGCAGCATTATAATCTTCGTTTAAGCAATCGATAACTGCCAGTAAATAGAACGATTGCGAAGCCCACTCCTGGTTCCATGTTGCTTTATAAAGCATATCGTAAGCTTCTTTCAGCCTATTCTGGTAAAGCAAATTCAATCCAAGATAATACAACGGTTCTCCATATTTTGCCGAAGTATAATTTGCCGTAACGGCCTTTACAGCCCGATTGAGATGCTGATACGACTTATCATACGTTCCAGGCTTGAGGTAACGGATCCCCAGCTGCGTGTTTGTAAGAATATGATTCGAATCCCGCTTCAAAGCTTCGTTATAATAAAATTCAGGATTATAGGTGGCATTGGCAAACTGTTCCAGACGCAACCCTTTTTGAAACAGCAGGTCAGCCTGGGTTATTTTTGACGGGTCCTCGGGCGCCTGATATTTAAGCGGCTCCGGCAGATTCTTTTTTACGGGAGGTGTATAACTTACAAGCACCTCATTGTCCGGAGATACCAGAGCCAGGGTAAAATCCTGCGGAACAGCATCAGCGGCAACCTTCACTTCAGTGGTAAATGGAGTTACAGGATCAGGACTGATTTCCTTTGTAAATATTTCTTTTCCTTTACTGAATAGCACGACCCGGCTATTAGGATATTTTGCCGTTGTGTAAACTTCAATCAGCGCCTTTCCGCTTTTCAGGTCCAGGTTTACTGCAGCATCCCTGTTAGCCTCTTTCACTGAAGTCATGCTTTTCAGAGGGTAATAATACATGGTACCGTTCTTCAGTCCATAAGGATTGTTCCAGCTGTAGTCGGGCTGATTATCAGAATAAAGTCCGGTCATCATCTCAAGGTAAGGACCGTCGCTGTCGGTGAGCATCTGGTCCCACATGCGCTGCACATCGTTATTACCCCAGTTCCAGAACTTTTTTCCGGAGAAAATATAATGATCGCCAATAATAGCAGTTCCAGCTTTTTTGCCATGATCGATGCCAGCCATAAAATCCTTTTCAGTCCCCCATGCAAAGAAAGAGGTCGGAGAAGTTGTATTTTTCCACCAGCTTATGTCTACACCTTTGGTAAAATCGATTCCCTGGTAAACCTGACGCGAAACAGGGTAATCGGTAAACTGGGTTTTGGAATGAAAAACAGCACGCTCCACATCGGGCGGGAAAATAACCTGGTAATTCTCATTTGCATGCACAGCAGCATTTGCCCAGAAAAGAAAACTATTAACCACCGGAGTGACATTTAAATATTTAAGTGTAGCTTCAACAAAGGCTTTCCCGGGATATAATGTTAAGCCGACTACCCAACGGGTTTGGGAACGCTTTTCATATTCGCCTACCCAGATAGTTTTAGCGCCGTCGGCTCTTTCTTCGAGCTTATAATCCACGGGCATAAATGTAGAAGCCCTGTGATGATGCGGCACATTCCATTCAACGCCTCCCGAGATCCAGGCACCGGTCATACCAATTAAGGCAGGTTTGATAACATTATTTCTGTAAACAAAATCATAACCGTTGCTTTTATCCTGTGCATAGTATAAGCGGCCACCCAACTCAGGCAAAACACATATTTTTACATATTCGTTTTCAAGAATAAGCGCCTTATAAATCTTGTCAATTTTCTGGTTGCTGAGTTTGCCCAGGTAGGGATATGGATAAATACGTAACTGAGCACCCTGGTAAACTTCGGGAGTATAAAACAAAGGAGTTTCTTCGGGAGCACCAATTGGGTATGAAGGGATAGTAATGGTTGTTTCCTGCATTTTTACCTGCGAAAACAGGTTACTACAAAATGCAAGTAATACAATGAATAATTTCGTTATCTGCCAGGTTCTTCTCATATTAGGGCTTTTACTGTATTTCAGCTCAAAATAAAAGCATTTTAAACTGAATGGCAAGGGAAACATCCTTTTTGGATGTTAATTAATCATAAATGAGAGAAGAAACGACGATTTGCAGCGACACAATCTTAATCCCCGGCCAATTTGAAATAATTAACAATTTCGAGCAGCTGATTTGCCTGGTTATCGAGAGATATAGCAGAAGTATTAAGCCTTTCGGAAGCCTGAGAGTTGATCCTTGTAATTTCAAGATTGCTTTCGATATGCTGCGACTGCTCATTTAAGGTGTATGTAATTTCTTTAAGCATTGCCGAAATCTGCGAAACAGAATTAATGATCTCATTAATTTTTACGCCGGCATCACGGGCAATATTCACACCAGTTTCCACCTGGCTCAAATTGGTTCTGGTAACCTCGTTTATTTCGGATGATGAAGTGGTGGTGATGTCCGATAACTTTTTCACTTCCGATGCAATCACAGAAAACCCTCGCCCCTGAAGTCCGGCATGAGCCGCCTCAACAGCCGCATTCAAAGCAAGAATATTGGTTTGAAACGAAATACTGCTTATTATTTTAACTGCTTCAGAGATTTTAGCAGAACTGCCTTTAAGGTTTTCCATCCAGTCAATGGTCTTATTCATTCCATTCTCGGCTACGCGTGCATTCAAAACCGACTGGTTGATAAATTCACTCGCTTTGGAGGCATTCCCGTTGGCAATCTGAAAAGAATGGTTAAGCTGTTCAAAATGCTGCATCTGATTCTGAGCCCCCAGA
>JAJYAG010000201.1:0-6349 GCA_021779665.1 Bacteroidota bacterium
AATCTGGAACGTGTCTTCAGGCTTGGTTTTTCGCTGAACGAAAACCTTGTGATGTCGGGCATTCAGAAACATTATTACCATGTTAAGTTTGTTCCTGAAAAGAATAATAATGGCGAAATAAATTATGTGATAGCTACGGCCCGGGATATTACCGATCTTAAAAACAAGGAAAAAGAGCTTTTTGAGAGTCAGTGGCACTTGAAACAGGCACAGCGTATTGCTAAAATCGGCAGCTGGGAGTGGAACATGAAATACGATACCATAACCCTGTCGGACGAACTTTATCACATGGTGGGTTTGCCTCCGCTTCATCGCAACCATACCATCGATGAATTAAAAAGCTTTGTTTCTGAAGGCCTTTTTTCTTATGTGAAAAAATTTCAGCAGGATCCGCCCGAAGACATGAAAGCCTTTGAAATAGAAGTGAGTGTAAGGCGTGTGGATGGAACCTTGCGCCATTGTGTTATCTGCGGTGAAACCATCATAGGCAATAGCGGGAAAATAAAAAAGATCCATGGTACTATTCAGGATATCACAGAGCGTAAAATCATGGAGAGTGATCTTAAAAGTGCAAAGCTGAAAGCTGAAGAATCCGACAGGTTAAAATCGGCTTTTCTTGCCAATATGAGTCACGAAATAAGAACCCCGCTCAATGGCATTCTTGGCTTTTCCGAATTGCTGAAGCACAGAAATCTCAATGCAGAGAAGCGCCAGTTTTACATTGATATCATTTGTTCCAACGGGAAACAACTGCTGAACGTTATTTCGGATATCATTGACATATCGCGTATCGAGTCGGGGCAAATTACTTTGGATAGAAATACTTTCTGTCCGGAAAAATTCCTGAACGATATGCATGAACTCCTGAAAGCTGAGCTTAAAGCAAAAGGTAAACCTAAAATTGATACCCGGCAAATACCCGATCTTCGTCTCAAAAATATATCCATAACTGCTGACGAGGTTCATCTGAAACAGGTGCTTATAAACCTGCTGTCCAATGCGGTAAAATTCACTTCCTCGGGGAAAATAACCTTAGGTTACGAAGTTGTACAGGATAATATTGAATTCTTTGTATGCGATACCGGAATAGGTATTCAGGCTGATTACCATAAACTAATATTTGAACGGTTCCGGCAGGCAAATGAGAGTGCATCAAGGGAACATGGAGGCACCGGTTTGGGACTTGCTATCTGCAAGAATCTTGTGGAACTAATGGGTGGAAAAATATGGGTGATATCCACAGAAGGAAAAGGGTCGGAATTCAGGTTTTCGTTACCTCTTGTAACTGTTGGCGAAATGGAGCCTTTGCAGCTGCAGTCCGAAAATTCTGAATATTCCTGGCCGGGCAAGAAAATCCTGATTGTTGAAGATGATAGTGCCAGCATGGAGCTGCTTAGCGAAAGCCTTAACGATACTTATGCTATCATTTATAAAGCCGATGATGGCGAAAAAGCCATTTTGATGCACAAAAATATTCAGCCTGATATTATCCTTATGGATATCAGGATGCCAAATTTAAACGGGCTTGAAGCAATACAGATAATCAGAAGGACTGACACTATGGTTCCTATTGTGGCTATTACCGCAAATGCTTTTGTTGAGGATAGAATCAGCTGTAAAACTGCTGGTGCCGACGATTATATTTCGAAGCCGGTAGACCATGCAGAATTACTTTTTAAAATTGATAAGTTTTTGAGGCCTTCTGTTGAAAGCCTTATAAATGCTGCAGGAGAGGAAATTTTGAAAAAAAATTGAAAGTTGGATTAAACTTTTCGCTTCGGGAATTATCAAAGAGCTATAAACAAAAAAACAATAGCCATGAAAAAGATAATTTTGACTGCAGCGATAATGATAGCCATGGGTTATTCAGCAAATATGTTAGCCCAAACTGCAACTCCGGGTGTTACAAAAAAACAGATCAACCAGGAAACCCGCATCCAGGAAGGTAAACAAAGCGGAGAGTTAACACGTCGCGAAAAGCGTAATCTTCAGTTACAGCAGGCAGAAATCCAGCAGGATAAAAAGGCTGCCAAAGCCGATGGAGTAGTTACCCCTGGTGAACGCCGGCATATAAAAAGAGAACAGCGTCGTGCTGATGCCAATATCTATCATCAGAAACATGATGCTCAGACCCGGAAATAATTTTGGATTGAAAAGGAAAAAGCCGGTTCTTCCGGCTTTTTTTATGGATTAAGATCAGGTTTACAGTACTTTCATTTTCCCGGCCCAGATAATAGCATATACAAGATGCTGCATCATAAGTGGCTCCAGGTAGTTGTCGTCGCGGTGACCAACACCGGTATAGAATGCGCGTCCGCCATCAAATTCGTGATACCAGATAAACGGATGCTTTTCGCCATTAGCTCCGCCTTCGTAGGTGCTTTCGTCAAGGTAGGCCAAAACCTTCACGTCGGGATTCATATCTTTATAATTATACCATTCGTCGGTACGTTCCCATTTCTCAGGAAGGAAGGATGTGGACTGGTGACTTTTATCCACCACATTGATTACAGCTTTTTGCTGTTTAGGATGTGAAAGGAAATAAGCACCTACCAGTTTGTTGTACCATGGCCATCCGTATTCGGTATCGGTTGCTGCATGGATGCCAACAAAACCGCCGCCAGCCTTGATATAGTCCTCGAAAGCCTTCTGCTGACCTTCGTCCAGGATATCACCTGTAGTGTTGAGGAAGATAACGCAACGATATTTCTTAAGATTATTTGCCGTAAAAGCTAAAGCGTCGCGGGTAGTATCGGCGGTGATACTTTTTTTGCCCAAAGCAATGGTGAGCAGCGGCATTGCTTTTTCAATGGACCCGTGATGGAATCCTGCAGTTTTGGCGAATATCAGAACTCTTTTTGGCTGGCTGAATGCGCAGAACGGAATGGCTAACACCAGAACAACGATCAAAAATTTTTGTGTAAGGTTTTTTTGCATGGCAGTTAAGTTTTTAAATAATATCAAATTTAATGTTTTATCGCAATTTCGGAAAGGCTTCTGTTTCTAATTTCAATCGTCGGAGAAAATTTGAGAATCGTCGAGATTTTTTCTTAAACAGTCTTAAATAATCCTTTAACATTTTCCGGTTTACTATCTTTGATAAGTTTAAAACCATATGTAAATGGCTTTAATTCTGAATAAACTAAGAGCGGGCGTCGACTTCAGGAAAATTTTCAACCGTAGGCTGCTGGTTGTTATTCTGCATCTGGTAGCCTGGGGAATCTTTATTTTTTATCCGTTTATCTTTTTTCAGATTCGGGTACTCGATCCCCAGTTTTATTACAAACAGATTATTAATGCTGCTTTTTTGGCCGGGGTTTTTTATTTCAGCTCATATTATCTGTTTCCCAGGCTTATAAAGAAAGTGAAACTTACCATTCATATTGCAGTTCTGCTTGGACTTATTGCATTTATTCCTTTGCAGCAGTATCTGCTGGAGTATTACTTCTTCCGGCGAGTTGAAAATCATTTGCAGATAATCTCGCCACTTTCGAAAGTTAAAATCGCTGAATTCCGTTCTGTTACGACCCATAAAGAGTTGCGTGTAATCATCCGCAAGGACAGCGCAGCAACTACCGACCGGTTCTTCCAGCTTCCACTGCCGGCACACAGGTTGTTTTTTAACGAAACCCTGCAAACTTCCATTTCCTCTGTGTTGTTCGTGCTTTTGGTGAGTGGTTTTGTAAGTGTGGCCGGAGAACTGTTCCGGACGGAGAAAGAGCGGAAGGAGCTTGAAAATCAGAGATTGAATGCAGAGTTAGCTTTCCTGAAGTCGCAGGTGAACCCGCATTTCTTTTTTAATACGTTAAATACAATTTATCTCCTGGCGCATAAAAAATCGGATCAAACCGAGCATGTTGTGGTTAAGCTCTCGGAAATTATGCGTTATATGATTTACGACTCAAATGCAGCCGAAGTAAGTCTTTCGCGCGAATTGAGCTATCTGAAGGATTACATCGACTTGCAGCGCCTGCGTTTGTCGAAAAAAGTTGATGTTCAGTTTGTGGTAAGCGGAAATGCCGATGGACTTCTTATTGCTCCGATGATGCTGATTCCTTTCGTGGAAAACATGTTTAAACATGGTGTAAGTTATGCCGGCGAAACTTTTATTCATATAGATCTTCATATTGACAATAATTCGCTTACTTTCTCCACCCGCAACAGGATTTTTGCCCGGAAAGATGAAACAGAGCAATCGTCGGGTGTCGGGCTGGCTAATGTTCAGAAACGTTTGCTGCTGCTGTATCCGCACCGGCATAATCTGACCATCAGTACCGATAATGATGAATTTGCCGTTAACCTGAAAATAGAACTTAACCATGATTAGGTGTATTGTTGTCGACGATGAGCCTTTGGCCATTGAATTGCTCGAGGATTTTATCCGCAAAGTTCCCTTTCTGCAACTTACCCATACCTGCGAAAGCGCCCTGGAAGCGCTCGAAATTCTTAAGAAGGGCAATGTCGATCTGATGTTTCTCGATATCAAAATGCCCGACATCAACGGCCTCGATTTGCTGAAGAGCCTCAAACGTCCCCCGGTAGTTATTTTTACCACTGCCTACAGCGAATATGCCGTTGAAAGTTATAATCTGGATGCAGTGGACTATCTGCTGAAGCCCATTCCGTTCGACCGGTTTCTCCGTTCTGTAAATAAAGCCAGGGAATACATTGAAGAAATTCATTTGGAACCTCATTTGGAGGTAGCTTCTGATAAAGTTGAGAAGAACTATATTTTTGTAAAGGCCAATTACCAGATTCTGAAAATAAACTTTCGCGACATTCTTTACCTGGAAGGTCTGAAGGACTATGTGAAGATTTATTGCGGCTCCAAACCGGTGATTACCAACCAGAGCATGAAATATTTCGAGGAAAAACTTCCTGCAAAAACATTTGTGCGTGTGCACCGGTCGTTTATCGTATCCATGGATAAAATAGCTTCCATAACCAAAAACCGCATTGTAATCGGCGACAAATTCATTCCTGTGAGTGGTAGCTTTAAGGATTCATTTTTTCAATTAATCGACAAAAATCTTTAAACCGTCGAGGTCCTTTCTGCCATAATCTAGTTCGTTTGACAATTCCTGTCGCGGCCTCTAATTTTGATGCTGTTAATCAACTTAAAATTAGAGCCATGTTCAAACAAATTATCTTTAAAGTATTCGTTCTTTTCCTTGTTTGTAATACCCAGTTTTTAAGAAGTCAGAATCTTGTTGCCACCTACACCGAAAACATCAGGTTCGAAGGTAAAATGCCAGATGAGCCCGACCCTAAGATCAGAGAGCTTGTAAAGAACGCAGGAACGCATACAAAGGAACTTTTATCCAGTGCCGGAGCTTCCATCTATCAGGAGAAACAGGTTGAGATGGAAGAAGCGCCCGAGCATCGCATCATCATTAGGATTGGCGAAGATGACAGGGGGGCAGTTTACAAGAACCTCTCTCAAAAACAGATGATCAGGCAATACGAGTTTTTTGGCCGCAACTTTTTAATTAAGGAAGCTTTAAAACCCATCAGCTGGAAACTTGAGAACGAACAGAAAACCATTGGCAGTTATAATTGCCGCAAGGCGTCAGCAAACATTGATACCATGAAGGTTATTGCCTGGTACTGTCCTGACATTGCTATTAACGATGGTCCTGATATTTTCTGGGGATTACCCGGCCTGATTCTCGAAGTGAATGTGGATGGCGGGAAAAAAACAATTGTTGCCAATACGGTTAAAATTACCAATGAAGCTTTAGCAGTCGCAATTCCTGATAAAGGGCGCGAGGTTACACAACAGGAGTTTACTGCTATTAAGAAAGAAAAGATGGACGAAATGCGGAAAGCGCATTCGAATGGTTCGCCGGACCGGGTGGAGATACGCGTGGTACATTAGTTTCTGTTTCTAATCCCGAAGCCATGAAAAGCATCTTTAGATTTTTTTGTATCCTCGTTTTAATGGGATTCTTTGTACCCGATATTTCTGCCCAGTCGAAAATAAAAGGAAAGCTTACCGATTCCATTCACAATCCGCTTCCCTTTGCTAATATCCAGGCGTTTGACAAGGACGATAACGTGGTAAGTTACGCCATTGCCAGCGACAAAGGCGAATACTCGCTGGATATTGAAAAGGCTGGCGAATACAGGATTAAAGCCGGCTGCCTTGGAATGTTTCCGAAGGAGCAGAAGATTTCGGTTGGCTCAGCTTCTGTGGTTCAGCTCGACTTTGTTTTAACGGCCAATCCCGAGCTGCTGAAGGAAGTTGTTGTATCGAAAGATGTTGCGGCGCGGGTTCGCTCGGATACTGTTACCTACAATGTTGGCAAATATTTAACCGGCGACGAAAAGGTGCTGAAGGATGTGCTTA
>JAJYAG010000201.1:6359-11882 GCA_021779665.1 Bacteroidota bacterium
CTTAACAAACTTCCGGGAATAGAAGTGAAAGAAGACGGGAAAGTTAAAGCCTACGGCAAGGATGTGGATAAAATCCTGGTAGAAGGTGACGACTTTTTCTTCGATCAGCAAAAAATGGCAACCGAAAATTTATCGGCTAATGCGGTGAGTCAGGTTCAGGTGCTCAATAATTACCAGGCCAACAGCTTGCAGAAGGATTTCAGTCAGGGTGGCCAAACTGCTTTGAATATCAATGTCAAGGAAGAATTTCGTAATAAGTTAAGCGGGAATCTGTCGGCAGGTGGCGGTTATAAGGACCGGTATTCGGCAAATGCCAATCTGTATCAGTTTGGGAAGAAGATAAAGGCTAGTGTTATTGCCAATGCAAACAATACAGGCGAAGAAACTTTCTCGATGCAGGATTACATGAGCTTTGGCAGCGGGGTGCAGCAGCTCATGGAAATCGGAGATAATTCAAGCGGAATGATCCAGATTAATCCAGGCGATTTTTCTTCGGGTATCAGCGGGGGAAATGATGCCAACCACAAAAAAGTTACTTTGGGTGCACTTAACCTGAATTATAAACCATCCGAAAAGTTTAAGATCAGCAACAGTCTCATCCTGAGCGGGACCAATCGCTCCGAATTCGAAAGTATTTACCGGACTTTTCTTACCGGTAATCTCAGTCCGTTGCGTACGTCATTGAATGCAAACAGAGAATTATTTCTTGGGAATATGAATCTGAGCGCCAATTACAAGCCAAGGAGCAATATGTCTTTTATCTATCGGGCTAACGGCGGGCTCAACAATGTCGACAGTAAAACCGGTATTGAGAATGAAGGTGCAAGAAATTTCTTTCTGAAGGAAAATCAGGAAGTGCAAACATTGAAAATAAGTCAGTATCTCGATTATTCATGGCGACCATCTTCCAGAGCTTTGGTAAATGCCGGATTGTTTCACGAGTATCGGAGCAAATCGGTAAATGAGTTTTTACTTTCCGATTCCTTGTTTCTGGGGTTGAATCTGCAAACTTCTCCATACCAGGTAACCCAGGACTTATCTTCAACCAGGAAACAGTATGGTTTTAACGCATCATTATCCTATAAGGTAGGAAAAGTTATTCTTAAAAATATCAGCGGTATCACGTGGGTCGACCAGCCTTTTAATTCAAGTCTGGCGCGATTGGCTGACGATGGCGGTGCAATGGAAGATTTTGCAAACGATCTTTCCTATAAAATCCGCGATTACAGAACCGCATTTTATCTCACCAAAAACAAGGGACTGGTGCAGTTTAACCTAGGGCCGTCATTGCACTATTATCAATCCGAAACAAATGTTGCAGGCGATTTAAATAAATTGCTCATTACACCTGATCTGAGATTCAGTCTGAAGTTTACCGATACTCACAGCCTGAATTTTTCGTTCAATCAGCGCATGGTACTGCCAGCTCCTGAAGAATTGCTGCTGAACCGGTATGTAAAAAACTACCGCACCATAGCCACTGGCGGACTCAGTCCTGAGAATTATTCAACATACAATCAGTTCAATGGCCATTATATGATTTTCGATGCTTTTTCGAACACCATGTTTTCCATTGCAGGTTTTTATATGAAAAAGGCGGATCCCATCTCCGTGTTTTCAGATTTAAGAGCCGATTACAATTCTCAGCGCTCGGTGCAAGTGCCGTTTGAAGAATCGTACGGTGGGATGATTTATTTCGACAAGAGATTGCGGAAAGCGCCCTTGTCGGTTCGCCTCAACTCAAACTATAACAAGAGCTTTGGTTATAACTACCTGCAAGAAGTCCTGAATGGTATTGAGCAGCAAAATATAGGTTCGTCGGGTAGTGTAACCACCAGGTTTAATTTCCTTCTGAATGTGGAAGCCGGAATTGCAGCCTCTTTTTCACAAAGCAGAAGTTCGTTGATGAACCAAATAAATAATTTCCAAAGTTATCAGCCCTATTTAAAATTGTTACTTTATCATAAAAAGGGATTTTCGGGCTTTGCAAGCTATTCAAACCTGAGCTTGAAGTCGGAAGTGCAAAACAAGAGCTATAAAGTATTAAGCTCCACACTTCGCTATAACTGGGAGAAGAAGAACCTTGAATTTTCTGTTTCTGTTTCGAATTTGCTGAATATAGACAGCTATTACGGAATTGACACTCAATTAAGGGAGAATTTCTATCAGGAGCGGCAGTACAGCATTTTACCAGGTTATGCGTTGTTCCGGATAAAATATACATTGAAAGGACTGAGCTATTAAAAAGCAAAAAAGAGCTTTTCTCACGAAGAACTCTTTTACAACTACTAACTAAAACTAACTACATTTAAACTACGCTGCAAAGATAATATGCAAAGTCTTTTTCAATGTTAACTTAATGTTTCCTTTTCTATAATAAATTATTATCTCACCCGACTTCCCGGACGGTAAGGTGAGCTTCTATGAGAATGATTTGCTAAACATCAGTTAATAAGGGTAAAGTGTTCTTGTATGCTTTCCTACTAAGTTAATCGTGGTTATTGAATCCAAACATCACTGGCAGATAACTTAAGGTTTTCAAACAGCCATTTGTAACTTTTTTACTCACTATCGTTCGTGAGAACGGCTGCGCCTAAGTTGTGACCAAAAAAGTCACCAAAAAAGTCTTTGACGGCGGAAACGCGGTCCGTCTCCTTCGTCGACTTCTCTTGAACGGCCCGCCGCCAGCAAGGGAATTAGTATTTAAGGCTTCGCCATGCTTTGATCAAAGGGTGTTTGCTAAAATGAAAAGCATCGCTCCATTTTAGGTATATAGTAGAGGAATTGAAAATAAGGTTCTTTTCCTGGGAAACCTTATTTCTGAAGTGTATTTTAACCTTAGTACAAAGGGAAGCAAAATATTTTTACCTTATTCCCTTATTTTTAAAGCCCTGTGAATAATCTAAGGACGGCTAGAGTTAAATTATTGTTAATCAAATTGTTTAAAATTATCCCCAGTCAGGGCTTATATTTCTACATCACATAAATTTATATTCTGAAGGTTTGCCTGTCTGTAATAGCCAAATCTCCAAGGATTGGCTGTTATTTGTTAATTGTCTTTCATCTCCGCATGTTTTTGGCAAGTCAGTGATATGATAAATTGAGGAAGTTGGATTATTAACAAAAAAATGATTTATGAAAATTCAAAGCTTGAAGTATTTTTTTATTGCTGCAGTTGTGGTAGGTGTTGTTGCCTGTAAAGACGATGACGATAAAAAGGATGGCCCCGAAGGGAAAAACAAGACTGCATTAAACGATTTTGCTTATTCCAATAATGCCGAAGTAGATATGGGACAATTGGCAAACACGAAAGGTACAAGTGCAGGGGTGAAAGCCTTTGCCCAAATGATGGTGATGGATCATCAGAAAGCACAAAATGATCTTGATACCATTGCCGATAACAGGAATATCGATTTGGCAAGTGACTTAAAAACCATGGATAAGGCAACCCGCGACAGTATTGATAAATTCACGAGTGCAAGGTTTGACAGTGCTTACATTAAAAGCCAGATTGTGGCTCACACCCGCACCAAAAACATGTTTACAGCTTTTCGCGACTCAAGTACTGATGCAAGTCTGAAGGCATATGTGAACAGGTATTTGCCAAAGGTACAACAGCATTTGCAAAAGGCCGACAGTATTTTTACTGTCATCAGGAATGCGCCAAAATAAGGGTGTTTTGTGGTTAATTCAGATTAAGTTAGTTGGTTTGGGATGAGGTTCGGATTAATTTCCGGCCTCATTCTTTTTTTCCTACCTTAAATTTATAGGCAATTCCTATACCGGCAAACCACTTCATATCGATATCCACCATGGGTTGGAAAAATATTGTGGGCTCCAGTAAATCCTGATCCGAAAGTTTTATTTGTTTCGATACCGATAATAGCAATCCAACCGATGTATCGTATTCTGCGGATGAATAGCCGGTTAATTTAGCATCTGTACCACCGTAGTCCCATCCGATATATTGGCTTAAGATCATACCCGCCGAAAAACAAAGCTTTGATGAATAGTATTTGTATGATAAAGGTAATGCCAGATAATGTCTGTTTATCCGTGGATAGCTTAAACTTATAAGATCTAACTGATAACTTTCTTTGTAGTAAGTTAAACCAGTTTCGAGACCATGATGGGCTCCGTAATGTCTGTTTAAGGTTAGGCTGACTGCTGGAGCGGTTTTAAATGATTCATGAAGCGCCGAAAAAGCATCCAGTTTAATTCCCACCATCGTTTTGGATTGTGAATTTGCAGTAAAATTAAGGCATATAATGCCCAGAACAGTTAATAGGATTTTGTGTAACATGTGATGTGATTTAGGTGAATATTGGAGTTGTCATTATTTCAATTGTTTTGTCAGCCTCTTCACTAAATTCAACTTCGCATAGCAAAGCTATAATATTTTTTGAATCAGGGCACTATAACCTGCAATGCATGCTTAATTATTTCGGCGTTAACACTTTGCTGCTTCCCGAGTAGTTCTCCATCCACCTGTAATTCCTGACTGGGGCGAACCATTATTTTCGCCGAAGTACATTCGTACGTGGCAATGTTTGACTGATTGTGAAAGTTCCCGGTAAATGCAGCAATAGTGTTACGTATTATCCAGTGGCGTCTGGGCTTTAGCACAATTATCTCGAAGAGGCCGTCATCTTTTTTGTGGGTAGGATTAATCACAGCGCCCGAGCGGTAACTCCCCGAATTGGCTATTACCACCATTAAAGCACGATGAATATAGGTTTTAACAGGTGTCTCAATTATACAGCGGAAGCTCTTTGGGGTTCGTAAAACTCTTATGAAATGCTTGAAATAACCTAAAAATCCTCTTTTCCCTTCCTTTTCAAAACCTTTGATTACCCTGGCGTTCATGCCAAAATCGCTTAAATGCAGACTGATGTGTGTGTCGTTGATTTTAACAGCGTCCAGAGGTTGTATTTTTTCTGAAAGCAGGTTTTGAAGCGCATCCTCAATTTTCGCCGGAATACCAAGTTCAAAAGCCAGTCCGTTAGCTGAGCCCAAAGGTAAAATTCCCAGGAGAACATTCATGCCTATCAGCGAAGAGGCTACCAGGTTCACTGTGCCATCTCCTCCGGCTGCAACCACAATCTCGGGCTTGTAATTTTTTAACAGATTGCCAAGGCTCTTGCTGTCGGTGTTTTTTTCGAGCTCATGAATATGAAAGGCTACCTGCTTCTGAACCATAGCACTCTTAATAATTTCAGACGGTCTAGCTTTGCTGTCAGCTCCTGAATTGGGATTGATAATGAAAAGTATTTTAACAGGATTCATGTCTGAATATTTTGAGCTCAATTTGTTTCAATTATGTTAACAAAGGTGAAATGGAAACGACAGGCATAGTTTTAAAAAAAGCCAGAAATTTTTTTACCAGGCTCAGTTTGTATATCAAAATTAAACTGGGCTGGCTCGGAGTGCCCAAAGTGATTCCCTCGTATGTTTGTAAAGTTATTTAGTCAATTCAAATATAATCATAAGTGGTAAATTTGAACACATAACAGGAAAGGAAAG
>JAJYAG010000026.1 GCA_021779665.1 Bacteroidota bacterium
TTTTTATAGGTTTTACCTTTGACCAAAAGGAAGTTAACGCAACATATGGAGTCTCTTTTTCAACCAATTTACATTATAAGAAAGAGTACTACAAATCTAACGGTCACCAAAAAAGTCTTTGACGGCGGAAACGCGGTCCGTCTCCTTCGTCGACTTCCCTTGAACGGCCCGCCGTCAGCAAGGAATTAGCTTTTAGGCTTCGCCATGCTTTACAATAGATATTTGCTAAATCAAAACAATGCTCCTGTTTAATTATATAGTTTAAAGTTAGAGGAAATGAATTGGTTCTTTTAAGAAAACCTTATTTCTAAAATTGGATTTTACCTTAGTACAAATGGTTGTAAATACTATTTAACCTTATTAACTTATTTCTAATGAATTATAAGCAATCTAGCATGAACTCCAGTTTAAGTAGTTCATGCTAAAGTACCAAACAATTCGGCTTCGATCTCCACAAGCAAATCGCACCTGCAAATTTCAGCCTGAACAATTGATAGAGGCACATTTCGGAATTTTTGTTTCACAATTTGCTCCACCACAGAAATATCTTCCCTGAACTTAACATAAGCTCTCAGGTTGGTGTAATTGGCATTCTCATAATTTATTGACGGATACTGAGATTTCAGATTCTCCGGGCTCACAAGCGATTCAATATTGCGGATTGTAGAAAGGGTTTGTCGTTCCACACTATCAATCTCGGTAGTAACTTCACCTTCAATGGAAGCAGTTCCCGAAACAAAAATCCAATACTCACCCGAAAGCAAAAGAACCCGGGCACGTTCGAACTCCGGCGCATGCTTCTTTTGACCGGTCTCCCCTACCAAAACTTTCTGCCCATAATTATAAGGGTTATGCTGTAAAGGACTTTCAACTTTCAAATCAGAACTATTCTGTTTGCATTGAAAAGCAATAAAATCCAGCGTAAAATTTCCAAAGCTCTGCCCGATCCCAGTAGCTGCCGGGAAACAGTTTTTCGACCGGAATTTCTGGTAATACTTGTGGCGAACTTCGTTAAACGACTGATAATGTTGGATCAGCAACTCTTCCTTCCTTTCAACATAACAAATTTGGGGAATATAATTCCATTGACGGATGATATCGTTAAAAGTCAGATCCTCTGCCGCTAAAATGTTTTGCATACTCCGGGAAGCAACCTCTGCACCTTCTTCGACTGATAACAGATTATCAGCTGCCAGTCCGGCGCCCCACACCATTTTATAATCACTAGTTCCGGTAACAACATAGGGAATATGATTATAATTTTTGAAGGTCGGTTTGTCACCAGTTGAGATAAAAACGGCTTCCACCCCTATTTTAAAAGGAGAAATGGGATACTGTGAAACAACCGAAAACGCAGGGCATTCAGAATAATTATTGTAAACCAGTTCGCCAATAAGTTGCTTTTCTGATGCAAAAGCTCTTTCGCTGCCGGAAGATAAAAACACTGTCAGCTTAATAAGTTTAAAATCGCTGCCACAATGCCCGGTTATCTGCTCAACACAACTTAAAAATTCATTTTCAACACTGCCCGGAGTTCCGGGAAGAATGTCTGCATACTTTAAAACAGGAAAGGCCATGGACTAAAAAATTCTTTCGAATGATGATTTAACAGCTTCGGTTTTAACAATTTTCTCCAGTTTACGGGGATCAAGATCCACTTTTGCTTTCACAAGTTCCGGAACATTATAGGATTTCACAAAATCCATATAGAAATCAGGATCCTTTTGGGGAAGCAGAAATGGCTTATGCGCTTTACCCTCCTTATCGATATAGGTAAAATAAGGCCGGGTATACAAACCATCGATGCGCCTGCTGCTGAAAACCATCCAACGACCTGAAGAAGACCAGTTATGGTAACTCTCTGAGCGGTTACTGTTAATCTCGGGCATATACATTCTGGATGTTGCAAGATCCAGGGCATAAATATCGCTATCGTCGTGCCAGATAGTAAAATTGCCATAAGCTGTTTTGCAGAACATCAAAGTTTTTCCATCGGGAGAAATCCTGGGGAACGACACGCTGAATCCGTTACGGGCAGCAGCAATCACAGTATCTGTAGCCCCAAACTTAACAGCAACCGTGTCGAAATTAATTTTCAGCAAATCGTATTTTATATCTTCGAAATTGCGATAATTCTGAAACCCTGCGCTGCAAAAATACAGGGAACTCCCATCAGGTGACCACACCGGGAAGGTTTCATACCGGGCTGGCGATGCAATGGAGGCACTGGTCAGGACTTTATTCAGTTTTGTATCATAAATCATCAGATCCGAAAGCGTATCAATCACCTCGATTTTCCTTTTTTCAATGGCATGAAAACTCTGTACAATCCTGTTTACCAAGAAAGCCACAAACCTTCCTCCCGGGTGCCAGGCAGGATAAACACCGGCAGACAAAGTGCTGTCGGTTTTTGTATCCACTTTTGAAACCTTGCCATCTGTCAGAATATAAGTTCCGCCGTTTTGCGCTCTCATATGAAACAACATCCGGTCGCTGCTGTTTTTACAGAATGAGTGACAGTTCATACAGTTTCCATCGCTCATCTCATTAATCATGACAGGAGTCTCGTCGAAATTTTCGAGATTACGCTGATAGATACCCATTTTATTCCAGGTTTCGTAACCCGGTTCAATTAACCGGTATACAAGGTATGGATCTATATCCTCGGCGGCTACAAAATTCCGGGCACTATTATATTTCAGCCATTCCCCTTTTTGTTTCAGATAAAACTCAAACACTATTTCTTTACCCCGGTTCTCCTTCAGTAAAGCTTTCCATTTGGAGACAGGAAAAATTATCCGCCCATCATCCGATTTTACAGAAATCTCTTTACCCAAACTCCCCTTCAGCACAACTTTGTACTGTTGGGCGGTGTCGCGGATAGTAAAATTTAAAGGAGCTATGTTTGAAGGAATTGCGACATTCTGATAATCCGGAAAACAGGTTACATCTTTGCTGAAATCTTTATAATTCAATTTACCCGAGCAGCCTATTGCAAGAAGAATAATACTTATCAGGAAATAATTCTTCAGCTGTTTCAACATATCATAAGATTCTATAAAACTCATTTTTCGAGATTATTAAACTGCATATAAAACCAGAATGTATTGCCAAAATCGCGGCCCAATGCTTTTACTGCCATATTCATATTGTCGCTGTACATATTGAGAATTTCGGCATAAGTGTGAAAGCGTTGTTGCGTGGCAGGACTAATTGAGAATCCTTCGGGTACAATATCCTTTTTGGTTACACCTGTAAAAATGATAATTGCTTCTTCAAAATGAACCGGAATTCTGCTGTAGCCCAGTTCTTTCAACCGGTAAAGGTTTGCAGCAAAGCCATTGAGATTTTTATTCAGCAGGAAAGACGCCATCATATATTCAAAAGCCATCCGGTTTTTGGGATGATTTTCCAGTAAAGGATAGAACCCAATATCATCCTGGCTCATAAAAGAGATAAAGTCTTTCTGTGGAATTAATTGTTTCAGAGCTGCAATCTCTGGATCATCTTCGATAAGCTCCGGATTGTTTATAAGCTTTTCGTAATATCCGGCCTGTTTTTTATAAAATAAAGTCTGTTTCAAAAACCGTGTATACTTCAGGGCTATATCGTACTGACCATTCATAATTGCTGTTACAGCCAACCGCTTCAGCGAACGGGGATTCATGCCCTTTGCCTCCATCGCTTCAAAGGCCCATCGGAATGCTTCGTTACTAAATCCCAGGTGGTAAAAAATCTCACCGCCATAATACGGATTTATTTCATTTCTTTTCCACTCCAGCCACAACCCTTTGGAACCCGACTGAGGATAATAAAATAACTGATCGCTCATTCTGCCGGTTTGGTATAAGGCAAGATTTGTATAGTAAAGCACGAGCTGATTTCTACCGGGATATTTCCCGGCTAGCTTTAAAACCTCTTCCCAGTTGGATTTCTGAACCTGGTAATCGATCTCCTGAAGTTTATTGTTTCGGGAATCGTAGCTGAAGCGAAATAAAGCAAACACCAGAGCAACAAACAAAATGCCGGTAGTGATTATATACTTGAAATTCCAGCTAAATTGAAGCTTCTTAAAAAAGGCTGAAGCTAAAATCAGAACCGGCACAAAAAACAATGCGATGAATGAATAATAAACTGGTGCCGGATTATCAGGAAACTCTAATGGAGCGACGACCGCGTTTTCAGCAGTGATGAAATAAACAAAATACCTCATCAGAACCGGTGTTAAAGCCATTAATACAAGATAAGCGGCAGCAAAAATAAACCTGTCTCTTTGAGGCGACTTTGCGATTTCGGTAAGAATTATCATCAGAGCAAAAGCAAAGGCAAAAATTCCGGTCAGCATATAAAGAGGCACAATTAACAACAGCCCGAGAACAAACCTTACTTTATTATTTTTCACAGCAATGTAACCGTTAACAACCAGAAGAATCACCAGCATGCCGGTGGAAGGAATAAATCCGACACTTTGGCTGCTAAGAGACATTGCTAAAAACATCAACGGAATAAAAGGAAAGAAATACCCATCGAAATGATGAAAACGCAAAATTCTCCGAATTGAAATAAAAATAATAAAGGCAAACAGGGTTACAACAGCTGCGGCTACCCAGGGGTGAACAAAAAACTGAACAAAAAAGGCATTAAGCCATACAAGGAATCCTCCGGGTTTGTCGAAAAATGAGAAAAAATAATGCCAGTTGAACCGGAATAATTGATCCTGCTCAAAAAACATTAAATGATAACCATTTAATATACTGAAATAAATAAAGTAAAACAGGAAGAATAAACCCGTCAGTAAGTTAGCAGTTAGTCGGCGTGTGTTTGTAAATGTCATCTTTACATTTAATATGCGTGTAAAGTAACAAAATATCGAAATAAAGTTGCCGGGAAAACCCAAATTAATTTCCTGAGTTACTAACGCACAACAAAAGCAATGGGTTCCAGCGTTATAACCTGACCGGCAGGCGTCCGCACATGAATGGAATCAAAAATCAACCTGGAATCCTCAGGTAAATCAGCCAGTAAATTCTTCAAGCTGTTACCAAACCTTTTACCGGTATTAAGTAACCTCTTTTCGTTGAGGGGACCAATTTTCACTTCAAAATCGACAACCCGGTAACCATATTTTTCGAAATCGATGGGAGAATCAATATTAAGAGTTTCAGCAAGCTGGATGGACGACCTGGTAATGAGGCCACCGTGAAAACCCTGGACATTGGCCGCAGGGGCTGGCATTCTGCGGACCAGAAAATCGGACTTTGCCTCATCTTTTAGCTTACCATTTCTATCTTTTACCAGAACCCGCAGGGTAGCCAAACCTTCAGTTTCGGGTCTTAAGTAATAATTCCCCGATTTTTGGATCACAATACCATTATCAACAGTCAAAATCATAGTATCAGTTGGTTCGTTATCGGTAATAATTGACAATGGGTTTTCAACATTCATATATAATGTTTCCATTTCAACAATTTTCTCGGTTAACACGGTATCGCTTTTAACCGTTCCCTTGTTTTCAACCAGACTCATTATTCCCGCAGCACATCCGGGCTCACCTTCCTGAAACGAAATTACAACCTGATAGCTCCCGGTTTTCTGAGTTCTGTAATCGAAAGCATTCCTGTTTTCGTTGGATACATTGTCGTAAGTACTGCCAAGGCATTTTCCATTATCGAAAAGCTGGAGAACGGCTTTGCTACCGGACGACGGATCGGAGACGATATTAAACCTGTAAACAGATCCTTCCTTGCAATAAACATTAAATTTTCCTGAAGGAACAGGGTTCCGAACAGTACCTTTTTTGAGCTTAACTCTGAATTCGCGGATAAACAGCACATCCTTACCACTTTGCTCCATAGCAATGTTCACCAGATCGTTATTGCATTGCCCTAAAGCCGGAATCTGCAATAAAACCCAACCTAAAATGGCTATTACTATTCTTGTCTTCATAGCTTTATCTTTTTATTTTTATGCGGATCATAAACTATGATCTCAGCTGATATCATCACATTAAAAAGTTTTTTCCGGAGTTGAAACCATGTATGCGACACGGAATAGTGCCAGGTTTCATTTTTGCTGAACCGGTTATATCCTATTCTCTGACCGTATTCAAGAGAGCCTTCAATGAAATCACCTTGGTCTTCAGCTTCTCCTCCCTTGTTTTCAGTTCCGTTTTCGTAGCTATTGATATAATCGCCGGGATAAATACCTTCCATAGCCACAAAGATGCCACTTTCAGGAAAACGAATGTTAAAGTGCGAAACATCAACATCAAACCAGCCTCTTCCGCTGGCGGGCTTTACCACAAGAATATCGGGCAGAAGTTCGGGGCCGGGGCAACCTAAACTATCGTTCAGTCCATAAATCCTGATTCTGAACGGAGCCTCCGTATTACCTTTTCCAGAGAGGAAAAAACTGAGCGTTTTTATTCTGCCGGTTGTGCCTTTTTTATTTTTAAGCAGCAAAGCTACTTGCTGTCCATGAGTATCAAGATAAAGAGAGCCCGTATGAACTCCTCTGTTGCCTTCCTTCTCGAGGTGAGCTTTTTTTACGGTAACCCCAACTGTATCCAGCGGGACAGAAACAGGAGTGAGAAATATTTTATGAAATTCAAGAGAGCTAAGCGCCCTCACGCTCATGGTGCGCGCTTCGTAACCAATACGGTAAATCGATATACTATCAGCCACTTCTTCTGAAGTAACTGATATTTCGAATTTGCCATCAAAGCCGGCAACAGCCCCTTTTTTAGATTTCCGCATCTGAACGCTGGCAAATTCCACAGGTTGGTCAGAGTCGGACGACACAATCATTCCCCTGATACGGAAGCTTTTTATCGTTTCAGGCTTTTTCTTAATAATAATCTGGTTCGAATAGCACGAATACACAAGGTCCTCACCATAAAAAAAATCGTTCAAAAGCTTATTCAGAGGCACATTTTCAATCCTCAGGGTGATGAGTTTCTCCATTGCTTTCAGATTTCCGGTATAGGTAAAATACACGCCGTTATTTTCACTTATCTGATCGAGGACATAACGCAAGGGCATATCCTTTACATTCAGAGCAATATGCCTGTCAAGAAAACTCTGACCACTTAAAAAGCCGGGAAAGATAAAAAGCAACAATATGAGAAATCTGACAATCATTGCTTGCGCGTCACCTTAAAACCTTTGTCTGTCTTGCTTATTTTAATATCATCATTTGCCATTTCAAGCAACTCAACCACCTTTTCAACAGGAGTGGCATATAAGGTTGTGCTGATTGGGAGATTATAAAGACTTGTATCTGCAATTTCAAAAGTGATCTGATAATGCTTTTCCAATGTTTTGGCGACTTCGCGGAAAGGAGTCAAACTAAATTTCATAATTCCCGTCTTCCATGAAAGGAAGTTTTCGTCCTCCAGTTTTTTTATCTCTATTACGTCCGAGTTAACTGACACATCCGCTTCACTTCCTTTCTCGACAACTTTCTCAAGGTCCGAATTTGCTTTAGTGCAAAGCACCTTCCCATCCACCACCGACAGAATATTCTTTTCTTCTGCCTTTCTGGCCCGCAGGTTAAAAGCTGTACCCAACACCTTTACCGTTGAAGTGGAGGTTTCGACAATAAACACCCTGTAATGGTTATGAGCAACCTGAAAAAAAGCCTCACCTTCCAGCTTAAGCCTGTATTCCTGAGGGTTAAATTCCTTTGGGGTATAAAGAGTACTGTTGGCATTGAGCCAAACCTCAGTCCCATCTGGCAGTTTCACCAGCCTTAAATTTTGTTTGGCTGTAACTTCGGTATACAAAACAGGTTTTGAAGTATCCTTCCCCTGCCTATAAACAAAAAGCAGCACCGGCAGAAAAATAACTGCCGCTATAGACACAACCTTTAAATAATATAAAAATGACCGATCCCTGGAGACTGCAGACCCTTCAAAATCCAATTTCCCATGAACTCTGGACAATGCCTTTTCAGTATCGTAGTTTTTCAGTTCAATATTTTGAGTCCTTTCCCATACAAACCTGGCAGCATCAAACTTCTCTTTATTTTCAGAAGAAATATTACTCCAGTTCTCGACACGTTCTGCTTCTTGTGGCTCCAATTCGCCGGCGAAATATTTTGCTAAATCTATATCGGAATAACTATCGTTCATTTTTTCAGTTTTATCATTCTAAGATTCAATCAGGAGATGCTTCCAAAAATCAAAACCCCTAAAAGCACAAGAACTTTTTTCCACACGGGCAATAAAAATTCACGCAACTTCTGGAAGGCAATCCCCATTTGATTTTCAACAGTTTTTGGAGAGACTCCCAGGTATCCGGCAATTTCATCGTAAGTTAATCCGTCGTATCTGCTCAATGTGAAAATCATTCTGCATTTTTCGGGTAAAACAGTTAAGCCTTTCAGAACAAAATTATTAATCTCTTCATCAGTCAAACCTTTTTCGATTGGCAGATCCGCCTCCTGAATTGTCAGAAACTGCTGCTCGTATTGCTTCCGGGTTGTGGTTTTACGGAGCAGCATAAGGGCATTATTCCGCACCATTTGATACATATAAGCTTTTAACGAACGGGAGATAACAATATCTGCTCTGTTTTCCCACAAGGTAATAAAAGCCATCTGCACCGATTCTTCGGCATCGTCGGCATCGTTAATAAAAAAATTAGCAAACCGGCACAGCGGCTGGTAATATCTTCGAAACAAGGCATCAAATGCTTCGCGCTGACCTTTAACTATATTTTGAAAAAGAAGAATATCGCTGTCGTTATTCAAATCAGATAAAATTAGGTTTACCTAAAAGTATTTCAACTAACCTTATAAAGTAAAAAAATAAAAGTATAATTTAAATCAGAAAATTAAAATACTTAGTTTATCGTTAAATATAAAAGTTTATTTTTGTGAAAATTAAATAAAAAAGATTATGAACCTATCGATCATACTGGGAGTAATTGGCCCATGGCAAGTTATCTTAATTGTAGCTATAGTTGTATTGCTTTTCGGCGGTAAAAAATTACCCGAGTTAATGAAAGGCATAGGCGAAGGAATGAAAGAATTCAAAAAAGCCTCCAAACAAGACGAAACTCCTGCTGCTAAATAAATACTCGTTGTCTGTTTAGTGTAAAATCTTAACAACCTGTCTCTCTTTTCAGAATGACAGGTTTTGTTTTTATATCCAGTTTTTGATGAGGTTTAAACTAATCATATTGTCCTTATTCATTTACCCGACCTTTTTGATTGGTCAGAAAATCTCCACCAAAGATTCGGTGCCAGTTTTCCCTGACCTCGTTTACGAATTCCGTTTTGCAAAACTCCACAAATCATCGGCAATCGATCTTGAATTTACACCCCTGGTAAAGAAATATATTGAACTGTTTACAATACAAAGGCGAACTGATATTGCCCGAATGCTGGGGTTAAAAGAACTTTATTTCCCGATTTTTGAAGAATATCTCGACAAGCATGGCCTGCCTCTGGAATTAAAATATCTGCCATTAATTGAATCGGGGCTGGACCCATTAGCTAAATCGTCATCGGGAGCGGTTGGTTTATGGCAGTTCCTTTATCACTCGGCCACCATGTTCGATTTAAAAATTAATTCCTTTATTGATGAGAGAAGCGATGTTTATAAATCAACAGAAGCCGCCTGTAAATATATGGAGTACCTGTACCACACCTATAATAACTGGCATCTGGTTTTATCGTCCTTTAACGGTGGTCCGGGTGTAGTTCGCAATGCTATTGAGCGAAGCGGAGGCAAAAACACCTTTAACGAAATTTGTGATTTTTTCCCCGAACAAACCAAAAACTACGTTCCTGCCTTCATGGCAATGATGTATGTAATAAATTACGCAAGCGATCACAACATCAAACCCATCAAACCTGAATACGCTTTTAACAATCTGGATACCGTTCATGTCCGGTACAATCTTCAGTTCGAACAGTTAAGCGAAGTAATAAAGCTACCGGTTGAAGTTATCCGATATCTGAATCCGGCCTACAAACTGGATGTAATTACCGAAGATGAGATATACAACACATTGGTACTTCCAAAAGATAAAATCAAAATTTATCTTCAGAACGAGAACACTCTTTACGCAAATTCACTTAACAGATCCAGAATACCAAACACTAACCTTCTGAAACAGAAGCTTATTTACACGGTAAAGCCAGGCGACTTTCTTCATAAAATAGCTATGCAGAATGGCTGTTCCCTCGAAGAGCTTAAAAAATGGAATAAGCTGAAGAATGATTCTGTTTCAGTTGGTCAGAATCTTGTAATCTGGAAAGAAAATACGATATCAGATCCGGGACTGGTTAACCATTGATAGTTGCAGATGGCGAAAATGACAATTTCGTTTATAATAAGAACAAAGAATACTTTATCTTTGTGAGATTGTGAAGTTTTATCCGATTATAGTATGAGAGAGATATTAACAGCTGAAAAGAGAATTCAAAATATTACATCCGTCATTATTGCTTCAAAGGATATAGATTTGGATATATTCGACCTTACAGCTCCTGAAAAAGACTTTATTAAAACATCACTTTCGAAAAAAGCAAGCAGCATCACCATCAATAAATACAGCCACTGGTTATTCTTTCAGTTTGCTGAGGAAAAGAGCTCAGGCTATGCAATAAACGAAGCTTACCGCAATTCGGCCTTCAAACTTCATAAAATGCTTAGCCGTGAAAAAATCACTGAGCTGCAGGTTATCGATGTTGCTGAGGATAAATTGCATACAAAAGCATTTATTGAAGGATTATGCCTGAGCGATTATCAGTTTATAAAATATTTCAGCAATAAAGCTGAACGAAACTTCGAGATAACAAAAATAACGCTGATTTCATCCAGAATCAGTCAGACCGAAGCTGACGAAATCAATACACTTACTTATGCAGTGTGCTCGGCGCGCGACCTTATAAATGAGCCAGCATCTTTTCTTACTTCGACCCAGCTTTCGAAAGATTTTGAAAGAATGGCTCAGGAAGCTGGCTTTGAAGCCGAAGTTTTCGACAAAGCTAAGATTGAATCGCTTCAGATGGGAGGAATCCTGGCCGTAAATAAAGGAAGTGTTGAACCACCAACATTTACGGTAATGACATGGAAGCCTGCAAATGCAGTAAATAAAAAGCCTTATGTTCTTGTGGGCAAAGGCGTAGTTTACGACAGCGGAGGCTTGAGCCTGAAACCGACTCCCGACAGCATGGATTATATGAAATGCGATATGGCCGGAGCTGCTGCTGTAGCTTCCACCATGTATGCACTGGCTAAAAACAATGTTCCGGTTTATGTAATTGCATTAACTCCATCGACTGATAACCGGCTAGATGCCCACTCTTATTCTCCCGGCGATGTAATCACCATGTACGGAGGTACGACGGTTGAAGTTCTCAATACTGACGCTGAGGGCCGGTTAATTCTTGCAGACGCACTTGAATTTGCAAAACAATTTGAGCCTGAACTGACAATTACTATTGCCACTCTTACCGGAGCCGCTCACCGTGCAATCGGAGAATTAGGTATGGCAGGAATGGGCAATGCTGACAGTGTCACATTTGAAATGCTCGAAAAAGCAGGCTGGGAAGTTTACGAGCGTATTGCCCGGTTACCCTTCTGGGATGAATATGCTGAAATGATTAAATCGGATATTGCCGATCTGAAAAATATAGGCGGTGATGTAGCTGGAGCTATAACTGCCGGCAAATTCCTCGAACACTTTACTTCAGGTCCTTTTATCCATCTGGATATCGCCGGGCCTTCCTTTAGCAAAAAGGGGCGCTCGTACCATGGTAAAGGTGGAAGCGGTGTTGGAGTGAGATTATTATATAATTTTTTAAAAAACCAAAGTTCAAAATAAAGTCAGAATATGAAAGAACATAGGCTACGTGTAGGTATTACCCAGGGTGACATTAATGGAATAAGTTATGAAGTAATTTTAAAGACACTTCTCGATTCGCGTGTTTACGAAATGTGTACACCTATTATATATGGCTCACCCAAAGTTGTGGCGTATCACAGGAAGGCACTTAACATGAACAATCTTTCACTTACTTCCATCAGAGCCGCCGATGAAGCCCATGCACGTAAGGCCAATATTATTAACTGCCTGGATGATAACGTTCGCGTTGAACTTGGAAAATCTACCCCGCAAGCAGGCGAGGCTTCGTTAATCAGCCTGCAGGCTGCAATAGCTGATCTTAAGAGTAATAAGATCGATGTCCTTGTAACCGGCCCAATCAACAAAAGCAATATTCAGTCCGAGTCGTTTTCTTTTGCCGGGCATACCGAGTTTTTAAAAGAACAGTTCGGAGCTAAAGAGGTATTAATGATTATGGTAAGTGAGCTCGTTAAAGTTGCAATCGTAACAGGCCATGTTCCAATTTCGCAGGTGCCATCGCTCATAACCACCGAAAATATCATTTCCAAACTTAAGCTGCTGAACCAATCGCTTATGCTTGATTTTGCTGTTCGCAAACCGCGCATAGCTGTTTTGGCACTTAATCCACATGCCGGCGACGAAGGTCTTATTGGACGTGAAGAAATTGACACCATCATTCCTGCCATTGAAAAAGCTAAAGAACAGGGAATCCTGGCATTTGGCCCCTTTCCGGCCGACGGCTTTTTTGGATCGGACAGCTTTAAAAAATTTGATGCAGTTCTGGCCATGTATCACGACCAGGGGTTAACCCCGTTTAAATCTCTCGTTTTCGAAGACGGAGTAAACTTTACTGCCGGACTTCCCATCGTGCGCACTTCTCCTGCACATGGCACAGCATACGAACTCGTTGGGAAAGACATTGCTTCGGAAAACTCCTTTCGCCAGGCGCTTTATCTTGCATGTGACGTATATAAAAACCGCTACGACTTTAAACAACTCAAGGCGAACGCAATGAAGGATGTTGACATTTCAAATCTTCAATAAATTTTAAAGTGATAAAAAACATTCCATAAATTCCTTTGTTTATTGATTAGTTTTTATAGATTTGTTAAAAGGAAATCTACTACTAGAAAACTAATTACCAAGAGTGAATGGACGAAAGAAATTTATTGCTTGCAATAAAATGTGATGATCCTGATGCCTTCAAAAAGCTTTTTTTTAGATATCGATTAAAAGTTTATTACTTTGCTTATAGGTTCCTTAGAAATAAGGAAGAAGCCGAAGAAGTAGTTCAGGAAGTTTTTATTCGCATCTGGAATAACAGGAAACAGCTTAACGAAGCGCTGTCATTTAATTCCTATTTATTTACAATTACCAAAAATTATATTTTCAATTTAAATCGCGATAAGATCAATCACCAGGCATTTATTGATTTTGTAATTCCATATTGCTCCGAAACAGAAAACACAACCGAGGAGTCAGTGATTTACAACGACCTTGAATCAAATCTTCAGCAGGCCATTGAGAGTCTGCCTCCCCGCCGTAAACTTATTTTCAAGAAAAGCCGGGAAGAAGGACTTACGTATCCTCAAATTGCCTCCGAACTGAACATTTCGGAAAAAACCGTCGAAGCCCAAATCCATTTGGCTTTGAAGTGGCTAAAAAATAGAACCAGATAATAATTGTATTTTGTACATTTTTTCATAAGTTAGCGGCAGATTTATCATTTTCCGCTGATGCGACGATTGCAAAAATATTTGTACAACTTCACTTCTCCAGAAGAAGAGAAAGCGTTATTGGAAAATCATGAAATTAACATGGCTTTTTTCGACGTATGGAATAAATACGACGATATTAAGAGCAAAGACATTGCGCCCGATACAGGTAAGCTGCTGAGCAACATCATAACAAAAGCAAATATTCCATCTTCAGGAAAAACTTCATCGAAATACATAACTAAGCTGAGCATTGCTGCAGGTCTAATAATTCTGGCAGTTGTTGGTGCATTTGTATTTAACTACTTCTACAATCCCGAAATTACAGTTTGGGCAGCAAAAGGTCAGAAAAAAGTACTGACTTTACCCGACGGCTCAAGAGTCTGGCTAAATGCCGATACCAAAATCAGCTACCGCAAGAAGTTTAACGACTCTGTAAGAGAAATCCATTTAACCGGTGAAGCATTTTTCAGCGTTGTAAAGAATCATCAAAAGCCCTTTATCGTAAAAACACAAAAGCTGAATATTAAAGTATTAGGAACCACATTCAATGTTAAATCGTATCCCGAAGAACAAACATGTGAAACAACCCTTGTAACCGGATGCGTAACCATAGAAGAGAAGGGAAAAGCCAGCGCTGCACCGGTAATACTGCAACCCGAACAAAAAGCCATTTATTCATTACGTAACAATAAAGTCCAAATAGTAAATACAAACTGCGAAAAAACAACCTGTTGGAAAACCGGCAATCTTGTTTTTGACAATGAAAACATTGGTTCCGTTCTTAAGAAGCTTGAAAGATGGTACGGTTTAAAAGTTGAACTGCAACATCAGAGCGAAGATACCACAGCCTTAACCGAACGATATACCATCATAATCAAAGACGAAAATATTGAGGAAGTGATTCGGCTTTTACAATTAACATCTCCATTAACTTTTAAAGTAAGTACGATGGACGGCTCCTCTGCAAAAATCCTCAAGCCTGTTCAGTAGCAACTTAAAAAATCCTTTATTTACAGGATGTTGCAATTCTTTTCAAAAAATTATTAAAAAAAGTTAAAAACCGCTTAAGGGGAAAGACTCATTTATGTGTATACATATAAAAGAGTATTCTACTAAATTAACTATGGCATTTTATTTCAATACAACTTTTGTTAAAAAATATCTATTCGGCTTTACGTCAGAAGAGGAAGAGACTCAATTGCTCAACAACTCTGAAATAAACGGAAAGATGGCAGAAGTTTGGGATCGTTTTTCTGACATTAAGACCAAAGAAAATGCTCCCGACACAAATAAAATGTTTGACATTATCAAGACAAAAGCCAACATTCCGGATAAACAGATATACAGTATAGAGCAGCACTCTTCAATGAGGAAATGGTATTCAGGCAATTTAGCCATTGCAGCAAGTATTGCACTTTTAATTTCGTTAGGCATTTTAGGATTCTTTGCAATAAAAAATTCGGGTCTCACTCCATACACAGAAGTAGTTTCGGAAAAAGGACAAAGAAAAGAATTCACCTTACCTGATGGCTCAAGAGTATGGCTAAATGCCGATACAAAAATCAAATACCGCAAGAAATTTAACCAGTCGGTTCGTGAAGTTTTTCTTTGCGGTGAAGCTTACTTTAGTGTTGTGAAAGATGCTACCCGCCCTTTCATTGTAAAGACCTACAAGCTGGATATTAAGGTTTTAGGAACCGTTTTCAATGTTAAATCTTACCCTGGCGACAAGACCATTGAAACCACCCTTGTTACAGGCCTTGTGAGCATTGAGAACAATTCGGATAAAGAAAAGAAATCAGCGCCGGTATTGGTTAAACCCCAGCAAAAAGCGATTTTCTCTGTTTCGGCTGAACAAATAAAAGTCGAGACAGTTAATGTTGACAAAAGTACATCCTGGAAAAGTGGCAAATTGGTTTTCGATAACGAATCTATAGATGGAGTTCTGGCAAAGCTTCAGAGATGGTATGGAGTGCAGGTTGAAGTACCGGGTAAAAACGGGCATATTGAAGACAGATATACGCTAACAGTCAAGGATGAAAATATTGAGGAGGTTATCAAGCTACTACAATATACATCGCGGATAACATTTAAAGTTAAAGATCTCGATGGTACACACGAAAGAATTTATGAACCCAATAATAGTGATAACAATGAATTAACGGAATAAAAAAATCGGGATATGCTGGCACATCTCCCGATACAAAAATATACATAAGCAAAGTGTTTGGCCGCACAATGCTTTTGTAAATACTTTATGTTTAACTAACTAATGCAAATGTATGAAAAAAAAGTTTAAAAGCAACTTTTCCGCGCAACGGAACAAGTGCAGTAAAGTATGTTTAATTATGAGGCTTACTTTAGTTCTTATGGCAGTATCCCTGATGCAGGTATACGCCACCGGCTTATCTCAATCAGCCAAAATTAGCTTAACGCTTAAAAATGTGTCCCTCAAACAGGCTTTGAAGGAAATTGAAAAACAGAGCGACTACACCTTTGTTTACAGTGATTCAAAAATTGATGTTAACAAAAAAGTTGATATCAATGTCAAAGACTGCGCCCTGGTAGAAGTGCTTGATCAATTAATGGCAGATTCTGAAATCCGCTATACTTCGGTTGACAATCACATTGTTCTCACCGGCAAAAAAAGTTTAATTTACCGTTTACCGGCAATTACCCACGAAGCAGTTCTGAATCGTGAAGTAATTGACATGGAAGCTATTAGTCCTCTCAGAAACATATTGCTTCAGCAGGTTTCTGTTAGCGGACAGGTTACATCGTCGGCGGATGGTCAACCGCTCCCTGGTGTTAACGTTGTTGTAAAAGGTACTACCATTGGTACAACTACTGACATTAACGGTTCATTCACATTAAATGTTCCTGATCCAAATGCAACACTCGTTTTATCGTTTGTTGGTTTCCAGACTCAGGAAATTGCTCTTGCAGGCCAGAAGAGCATAACCGTATCATTGACAGAAGAAACAAAAGAATTGCAGGAAATCGTTGTTGTAGGCTACGGCACCCGTATGAAAGAAGAACTTACAGGTGCAATATCTTCAGTTAACAGCAAACAAATGAGCATTTCTCCTGCTGTTAGTGTTGTTAGCCGTATGCAGGGTCAGGTTTCAGGTGTAACAGTTACTTCAGCAAACCGTCCTGGGGGTGATGCAACTATCCGCATTCGTGGTGTTGGTACCATCAATAATACTGAACCTCTTTTTGTAATCGATGGCATTCCTACAGGACCCGGAAATAACCTAAATCCTAACGACATTGAATCAATTTCAGTTCTGAAAGATGCTTCTTCAGCTGCAATTTATGGTTCACGCGGAGCTAATGGTGTTATCCTTATCACCACCAAGAAAGGTCGTCAGAACCAGAAACCTGTGGTTACAGTTTCTGTAAAAACAGGCGTTAAATCAGCTACCAATCAGTATGATTTATTGAATACTAAAGAGTATGGAGAGGCCTTATGGTTAGCTTATAAAAACAATGGTACTACTCCAAACCATCAACAATATGGTAGTGGTGCAACTCCTGTTATTCCAAATTACATAATCCCAACAGGTGCAATGACTGTTGATGAATCAACTTACGCATATCCTGATAAAACTATTGTCAGAGCGAACAAAGAAGGTACCGACTGGTATAAGGAAATATATCAGAATGGTATGATGCAGGAATATGACATTTCAGTATCAGGCGGAGGAAATAATACTACATATGCACTATCAGCTAATTACTTAGACGAAGAAGGCATCCTTAAGAACACTGAATTCAAACGTTTTAATTTTCGTACTAATCTTGAATCCAGTTTCAATAAATGGTTAAGGGTTGGCCAATCTTTACAGGCTGTTTATATCAACGAGTTTGGTGATTTAGGCGATAATGGAGAAGGCACAGTTATTTCTCAGGCATATCGTTCACAACCGATTATTCCTGTTTATGATATTAAGGGTAATTTTGCTGGATCCTCCGCAAAGGAAATGGGGAACTCTGGTAATCCAGTTGCAATGCTATACCGCGCAAGGAATAACAATGGTAAATACTTAAGGGGATTAGGTAACTTTTTTGCCGATGCTACTCTCTTTAAAGGCCTAAATGTTAGGTCTGTTTTTGGTTATAATGTAGGCGTATGGAATTATGTTGGCTATTCTATACCCAATTATGAGCACTCCGAGCCAAACAAGGTTGCTGGCATGAACAACGACGAGAACCATACAATTTTCTGGTCGTGGATAAATACCGCTAATTATAACAAAACCATTGCAGATATCCACAAAATTAATTTAGTGGTTGGTACTGAAGCCTCCAAAAGTAATTATCGTAGTCTTACTGCAAGAAGAAGTCAATACTTCCTTTTGGATCCAGATTATATGCAAATTGATGCAGGCGCAATTGATAAGGACAACTCAGGAAATAGTAATACCTGGACAAGTTTTTCACAATTTGCACGTTTAAACTATGACTTAAATGGCAAATACTATCTGGAGGGTTCTATTCGTAGAGATGGGTCATCACGTTTTGGAAAAAATAAACGCTATGGTGTTTTTCCAGCCGCATCAATAGGATGGGCAATTTCTCAGGAGAATTTTATGGCTGGCACCAAAGGATGGTTAGATCTTCTTAAATTTAGATTTGGTTGGGGCACTGCTGGTAACGACCAAATTAAAGAATATAACATGTACACTACCTATAACGCTGATAAGTATAGATCTTCTTACGCTTTTGACGGATCTAACAGCACTGCAGTTACAGGTTTTAAACCTAATACAACTGGTAATAATGATGTAAGTTGGGAAACTGTGAAATCTACCAACTTTGGTATTGACGCTACATTATTAAACAGCAAATTAAGTATGACCCTTGAAATCTGGAAAAGAACTACATCCGATATGCTTTTCCAGTTAGCCATACCTGAAGTAATGGGAACAGCAACAGCACCTTTTGTTAACATTGGTGACATGGAAAACAAAGGTTTCGACCTTGAACTGGGGTGGCGTGATGCTTTGATGGATGGAAGGCTCACCTATGGTTTCTCTTTTACCGGATCCCATTATAAAAACAAAGTTATCAAGCTATCCAACAAAGAAAAGGAAATGATGTACTACGGAGAACGCCAAGTTGATTATACTGCAGCAACCCAAGGTCATGCATTCCCGGAATTTTACGGATATGTTGTTGACGGTATCTACCAGACCGATGCTGAAGCTGCTGCAGGTCCTCAGTTAGACAACTACAATGCTCCGGGTCACTTTAAATTCAAGGACCTGAATGGTGATGGCCTTATCAAACCTTCTGATGACCGCACTTTCATTGGAAGTCCTCATCCAGATTTCACCGGTGGTTTGAATATTGACCTTGGCTATGCTGGTTTCGACTTGAATATGTTCTGGTACGGTAGTTATGGAAACGATATGATCAACTTTGTTTCCCGCTGGATTGACTATGGCATGTTTAATGGTGGATTAAGCAAAGATGCATTGTATGATTCATGGACGCCTACCAATAAAGGAGCCCGCTTACCAAAGCTCGATCAGGCTTCTCATTCACAAGATGCATCTTCTGCTTTTGTTGAGGATGGCTCTTTCTTAAGGCTTAAAAATTTAAGATTAGGTTATACATTACCTCAATCTCTCACAACCAAAGCTAAATTACAAAACGTTCGTTTATATGTACAAGCTTCCAACTTACTCACCTTTACTAAATATTCCGGTTTGGATCCCGAATTAAGAAATGAAGGAGGTATGCGTTTTGGTGTTGATAAAGGAGCCTGGCCAACAGCCCGTCAGATTATATTTGGCATTACTGTTGGAATATAATAAAACAGATTTGAGTAATTTTAAAACAGAAGAAAATGAAAAAACTTTCAATTATAACGGTCGTAGTTTTACTGGCCATATTCAATTCGTGTTCCGACAAATTTTTGGATGAAACCCCTCAAGGTTCTACACCTGAAAATAATTTATACAATGAGCAGGGGATTGATGCACTCTTAACAGGCACTTACGCCATGGTTAGAGGTAGTTCTTTATGGGAAGTTTCATGGGGAGCCTCAATCCAAAACTGGACCTATGGTTCAGTAGCCTCAGATGATGCTTATAAAGGATCTGAAATAACAGACCAGAAACCTGTTAACGAAATCGAGCGATGGGAGGTCACCACAACAAACAATTATCCGGCTGAAAAATGGAGACTAAATATTGGAATGGGTGTAAATAGGGCAAACAACGTTTTAATTTTAATTCCCAAAATTCCTGGTTTATCTCAAGAAAAAGCCACACAAATAAAAGCTCAGGCTCGGTTCTTAAGAGGTTTATTTTACTTCGAATCCTGGTTGGTATTTGGTGATAAAATTCCACTTATTACAGAAGATAAAATAGCTACAGCAAAGGAAATTAAAAATGTTAATGCACCAGGAGCTGTTTTGAACTTCATAATTGATGATCTGAAATTTGCATGGGAAAATCTTCCTGAAAAGAGAGAAAGTGGAGAAATTGGCCGTCCTACCAAATATGCTGCCATGGCTCTTGCCGCCAGAGCGTACTTACAGGAACTGAAATATGCCGAAGCGAAACCATTGCTCGATAATATTATCAATAGCGGCAAGTATTCTCTAATGCCAAACTTTTTCGACAATTATCGAATTACACAAGAGAATAATAAAGAATCAATTTTCGAAATTCAGGCAAATGTTAACGACATTAATGAATCATTAAATGCCGAAATGGGTATTGGTCTTAACTGGCCACATGGCTCAGATATAGGAATGTGTTGTGGTTTCCATCAGCCATCTCAAAATCTAGCAAACGCTTTCCGTGTCGATGCCAATGGCTTACCAAGATTTGACGATCTCTATACCTCTGATTTGAAGAATGACCAAGGTATTGCTTCAAAGGACGAGTTTATCCCTTCCACTGAGCCATTAGATCCACGTATCGACTGGACAATGGGACGCCGCGGTATTCCTTATCTCGATTGGGGTATTATGCGTGGTGCCGACTGGATTCGTAAACAATCAGAAGGCGGTCCTTACATGCCAGCTTTAAAACCATTCTTCTACAAATCGCAGCGTTACTCTTTGTCGACCACAACTGGCTGGCAAACGGGGATTAATGCAAACAACTATCGTTACCTTCGTTATGGTCATATTTTATTATGGAGAGCTGAAGTTGCTGCGTTTGAAGGCGATTATGCCAATGTATTGAAATACATTAATATGATCCGCGACAGAGCAGACAATGAACTTGTTATGGGAAAAGTCAACATATACAAACTTCCTGGTTCAGTTTATCCTTTTGGAGCTGCTGGAGATGTAGATTTTACCCAACCTGCTGCTAATTATAAAATTGGCCAATACGCATCATTTGCCAGCAAAAAAGAAGCTATGCGTGCTGTACAATGGGAACTCCGCTTGGAATTCGCAACAGAAGGTATGCGTTTCTTCGACCTCCGTCGTTGGGACAAACTTCCTGCTGACGTAAAAGTTGCTAATATGGCCGACGTTCTTAACAACTTCGCAAGAGCAGACGAACGAATCAGAGAATTTATGAAAGGTGCTACATTCGAAGAAAAGGATAAATACCAACCTGTTCCTCAAGGTCAGATTGATATCCAACCTGGCGTTCTCGAACAAAATACTGGTTATTAAACCCGTTTTTTTAATAAAAAAGGCTGCCTCAATACCGAGGCCACTGAAAAAGTATCAAAATATTTAAGATTCCTTTAAAAGCAAACTGGCAGGTGAAGACAAATTCTTCATTTGCCAGTTTTTTTTATGGTAATGAGATGTAAATTTTTCGAGTAAAAAAATTCTATATCCTTGTTATTGGCTAGATTATGTTTTTTGATTACAATTTTCCTTTTAATTCATTAATTTAACGATTGTTTTGAGATTTACAGTAAAAAAAATAGCCAATGCTCCCTGCATTTACATGTTGGTAATTCCATACGAAGAGGCTCTTCCATAGCCCTGTAAGTTTTTTAATTCACTATTTTTTGCTTCAATCTTATATCTGTGATTTGCCTTTTCTTTGAAGTACTCCGTCTGTTGAAACTTCATTTGATCAAGATGTTCATCGGATTTAATTGAAACAGAATAGGTTTTGGTTTTTGCATTGCTTATAGCATCCGCTTTTTAAAGCACTTGTTTTACATCTTTCAACATCGAAGAAATAGGTGTCTCCTGATTGGTGCCATCATCTGTCTTTCCCTGACGGGCTTTTCTTATCGCCATGTGCCCCTGCCGGACATACAAACATTCCGGCATCCTTGTTATAGTCTAAAGTATTTTCTTGTTTTCTAAAGCCTTGTGTAATAGATGGATTTAACTTTGTAACGATCTATATCTCTTGCTCACCTGCCATTTTAAGGTTCTCTTTTCCTGAATAGGCAGCATCTCCTATTACTGTATCTACTTCAATTCCATTGTCCTGACTGGTTTCGAGCAAGGCTGTCAGCTCAGGGCCATCGCCCTTTTCCCCGGATGTTACCACGGCAGCCGTAATGATCCGTTCTTCTATCATGGCAATATGGGTTTTAAAACCAAAAAATGAGGAATCCTCTGTCTTCTAACCTCATTTAAATAAATAAAAATATTACAACTGAATAACATCAAAAACAAATTATTACACTATAAAGAATGGCCTTTCATTCCATAAATCATTTAGAAAACTGGGCATGTAGAAATTTTTTCAACTCACTTACCCTTCTTCGTGCAACCTTTATCATTGTGTTATCTTGCAAAACTATTATAAATTCATTTTTTCGGTTATGATATTCGCGGATATGCAATATGTTTACAAGATAAGATTTATGGCATCGGAAAAATACATTGGGATTCAGTTCTTCTTCATAACTCCTTAGTGTCCTACAAACAACAATTTCCTGGTTTCCTTCCAGATATACCCTACAATAATTATCATCTGCCTCAAGATATACGATAGCAGATGTTTTAATGATACGCCCTTTACTTGATTCTCCAATAAGTAGTTTATGTTCAGAAGTGAAAGTTTGTACATTTGTGTTCATATTCTAAATTCTAGTGGATGTTATTATGCTATTTAATAAATGGAAGTACTCAACTGGAACAAAGGCATATACATTGATATCAAAATAACTGCCACCAACCCCCCTACAAACATAATCATCACTGGTTCCAATAAACTACTTAATAATCCTATCTTGTGCTCAAGCTCCTCGTTTAACTGGGCGCTTAGCTTTGAAAAAATTGCATCGAGCTGGTTTACCTCCTCCGCCACTTTCACCAAGGACACCAGCCTTGAATTAAAAAGACTAAACTGCTGCATACTCTGATGAAGCAGTTTACCATGAAGTACATCATTACCCACTTTATCGAGGGCTATCTCGTACGGATAAAAGCTAATCATTTGCCTGACAAGCTGAATTGACCGCAGCATGGGTGTTCTTGCTCCAAGTAACAGCGACATGGTTTCGCAAAACCTTACCAGATAAACCTTTTGCACAATATCGCCAAACAAAGGCATTTTTATCAACATGGTTGAATACCATGCCCTGAAAAAATTCTTTTTCCTGATTGAAAAAACAAAAACACCAAGACTTAACAGAAATAAAACCAACAACAATGTATAGGCCCTAAAATATGAGGATATGCTGATGATAGATTGGGTAATTGCCGGCATTTCTCCGTTAAATCTTTTGAATACATCTACAAACATGGGAACAATAAAGTTCATCATAAAAAAAACAGCAATAACGGCAGTTATCATTACCAGTATGGGGTAGGTCATTGCCGAAACCACCTGCCGTTTCTGTTTGATCCTTTTTGAAAAATAAACATTCAATCCGCAGAGTACCTCCCGTATGCGTCCACTCTCCTCCCCAATCCGCAAACTATGGTATTCATAGGCAGAAAATTTTCCGGTTTCGAAAACTGACTCTGATAAACTTTTCCCTCCAATTACATTTTCGCGAATAGACTGGTAAAGTTTCTTTTCCTTTTCGGTCTTTTGTTCTTCCACAACGATGTCCAAAGCTGAACGGATGTCTATTCCTGAGGAGAGCAGGATATTCATCTCGGAGTAAAATGCTTCCTTTTTGCGATCCGAAAGCTTATTTCCCGATAAGCTAATATCTCTGTTGAGAAATGATAACAAGTCATTGTTTTTTCCCTTTTCCGGCTTATTATGCTTAACCGGCCGTTTTTTCAATTCCTGAATTGCAATGGCCATGATATTGAAATTAGTTTAAAGAAAGAGTTTCTATTTCGGAGGTATTGAATAACATTTCGTTATCGTAGACTTTAATAATATGAAATGTATCGATCTCTTGGTGCTCGTTACCAGCATAAATTTCAAGTATCAATGGTAATCCGGAGACTTTGTCCTTAATCAAATACCAGTTTTTAATATCTATTAAGAAGGTATCAGCAGTTTCATTTACCGAACGAATGACAAACCCATCGTCCAGTTTATAAGATATATCTATATCTGCTGCAACGCGAAAAATGGTTTCGTCATCGTAATGTTTTATGCCCACTGACTCACGCATGTCGCGTGCAATAGATTTATGAAACTGGAGCAATTTATTGTACTTATCCATGTCATTATTCTGCTTGCTCTCCCAGGTGCTGAAATTTAAAATCAAGCCTGCAGCTGCGGCAATAACCAATCCACTGATAAGTAAGCTAACAATAAGCTCCATCAGGGTAAAAGCCTTAAAGTAGGCACCTGGGAAAATTGGCTTGTATCCTTTTATATTTTTCATGGTGTGACAAGTATTACTTCTTTGATTTCACCAATATTCTGGTTCAAACCATTGAAAGCCAATATATCCATAACTATTAGCCTTTTTTCTTTCTTGTATGGCATAAAGCTTTTTTCAATTCTGATCCCTTCAAACTGAAAAACTTCATCAGTATAATTCTTTCCAGCTTTTGCATTGTTGGCAACTTTGTCTAAATAAACTTCAGCCCGGATCTCAAGGTTGCCATTCATGTCCTTATTGAGGTTTGAAAAAGCACTCATTCCCAATCCTGCGCAAATAAGAATGATTATCATAGCCACCAGGACCTCAATAAGCGTTGACGCCTTGTATCGTTTTTTTATTCCAGGCATTTGATTGTTTTTTGAAGTTTATCAGAGGTAATGAACATTGAGCCGGCATAGTATTGTGAAAGCATGGTACCATCCATTTTTGCGTTCATTAAATGGTTCTCGTAGATGGATGAATATGTCTTCAATATAAATCCGTTGCAAAATAATTGACCCCGGATACTTCCTTTCAGATTTACTTTGCCTGCACAATACACACTTCCATTTACCAAACTATTCTCCTGGAAGATACACTCCGGAGATGAATCGTTACTCTCAGATTTTGCAATTACAATGATATCACCCAGAATAACCGAGCCTTTTCTTATTTCCACTATGGGGTTTTTGATAGTAGTTTCATTCATTGCTATCAGGGTTGGAAATTTAAAGATGCAGTCGGTGCCAATTAGAATGGTGTCGGTGGCAAAACATTGTAGCGATCCCTGAAAATTTTCTTCGAATTCAATTTTCGGCGCAAATAAAATCACATCCTGTAAGGCTGCGGTATTCTTTACGGTTATGCCTGCTGTCGAAATTAATTTTATATTTCCGCTGAGTTGCAGGTTCTCAAGTGTAATCCAGCCATTTGTATTTACCCGCAAAGTTTTATTATAAAACGAGTTTTCAACTTTACTATTTTTAATGAGTTCGCCCCACTCTATAATACTATCTGTTGGATTGATTTTTTGCTGTGCAGCAAGCCGGTTCTGATTAACAAACTCCTGATCGGGTTCCGGTAAATTTTCCCCACTGTTTTTAATAGTTCCCTCAATGAGTTTACTACCTGCATATCCGGTGCCTTCTATATATGCTTTCCGAATCCCAAGTTTGGGGATAAAACAATTGCCTTTTATTTCAGTTTTTCCGGCAATGGAAAGATATTTGCCTTCATCGGCCAAATAAAGCGTGATAACATCCCTTGAAAGTATCTCAGTCCCAACAAGTATCTTTTTACTTTTGTTGATCACACGCCAGTTAGCCTCTGTCTCAACAACCTGATATCCTCCCCACCATTTCTTTGTCACAGATACTATATCCAGACTATCATCAAAGATGTCCAGCATTTTGACCTCATTTACAGGAAAAGATTGGGGATTTTGAATTACAATGAGAGATGCCGATTGCAGGTTCCGGTCCAGCCGTTCTCCCTGGGTAACATATAAAATATAGTACCGCTGGTACCAATGCTGAAGCATCATCAAGCCTGAAATCAGGGCTATGAAGAATGCGATGAAAATAGCATAATAAAGGGCTCCGGCTTTGAAAGTTTTCATTGCTACTAATTAGTTTCTTAAGTTTATAGGACTTCCATTGCGACTAATACACCTCTCATATATTATTGATTTGGCTTTTCACTATTTTTCAACTCTTCCTTATTTTGTTCTTTCTTTTTAAAAACATGATGGATTCTTTCTTGAGACTTAACTAATGGAATTGTATCGTTACTCTCTTTAGGTTTATAAAATCTGCTGAAGACGGGATGTCTTTTTTGAGATCTAACCTTATCGGTAACTTTTTCAGGTTTTCGGGTTTTCACTACTTCCCTGCCATCTTTATATTCTTTGGTAATAATTGTATCATTTGAATAAAAGATAGATTTCCCATGCAATAATCCTTTGTGGAACCTTTCCTTAGAGATCAGTTTACCTTCAGGGGAATACACAACCCTTTCGCCGGTTAACAATCCATCGTTATAAGAGGTCTCTTCTTTTTTAATTCCATTGATAAACCAGGTTGTCCATGTTCCTTGTTTTAGCCCATAATCAAAATTGCCTTGCCTGACGAGTCTGTTGTTTTTGTCAAACACTTCATACTTTCCATGCAAAACCTTGCCAGAATAACTTCCCTGATTTACATTGATTCTACCAGCTCCATACCAATAGTAAGGCGAACCGGATAAAATCTTTTTCTTTTGAAAATTACTGCTGGTCTGAGTTTTAACTACAGAATCCCCTGCTGTAAGGTTTATCTTCCGCAGATTATAGTCGGGCACCTGGGAAAGGAGGGTCATGATAGAACTCCCCTGTATGAGTATTATGAATAAACCCCTTTTCATATTCTGTGGATTGTATGTTTGTAATTTTGCTGCATAACAATAACTGAATCTTTGAATAGTTTGTAAACCTTCAGCTTATTTACCGAAAAGTCTCCTTCTTTCAAAAGGTAGTCAACACCCTGTATTTTAATTAAGCCCACCTTATATTTGTTTTTTGCATTGGAAATGATCCCAAAATATTGCAAATCTGGTTTGGGAGGAGTATTGTTTACATTTGAAAGCGATCTTCGGTTACTTAACATTTCTGTTTCAACGACATTCCTGCTTAGGCGGACAGTGCCTGAAAGAAAAGGGTCGTTGTAATTAGCGTACAAAGAAAATGTATCTGTCAGTTCTTTGCTGTCTTCAGTAACCAATGGTTTATAAACCGAATTTGAAGGCTTATCATCATTCATCCCGGCAATTATCTTGTAAATAATAAGTCCCCAGATAAGTATTACAAGAGGCATCAATACATATATGAGATTCTTATTTTTCATGGATTTGTACCTACGATTAACAAATTGCTTTCTGACCAGGGACCGGTGTTTCCGGCAACATCTAGCGATATCACTTTCCAGAAATATTTTCCAGTAGTATTTAGATTTACCTGTTGACTCTGGCCGTTTACTCTTTGCGAAAACCGAACACTCCCAGCCTTAAAAGTTTTATCAGTTGCTATTACCAGGCTGTCGTATATGGTCGCACCACCGTCCGGGGTTTTTGTCCACTTGAACGTAGATGGCCAATTGTCAATTTTAGCGCTATCCTCAGGTTGAGAAAGAACTGGGGCCTTGGGGGGCGTTTTATCAATGATAAATTTTCGGGGAGAAAATACAGTGGCAGAACCATTATTCTGAGCCTGTACCCCCCAGAAATATATTCCTTCAGTTAGTCCTCCCACAGTTATAGTATCGTGTTGGGTTAAAACAGGACTCATAAACCTGGGTCCCGTCCATTCATTGTTTTTAAGCTCAAAGCGATAATCTGATGCATTGTAAAGTTTATCCCAAAAGAATTTTATCTGACTTTTATTAGTTGCAAAATCATTGAACGGATTTCTCAAAATCACTTCCTGTCCTCTCAAATCCAAGGTCGTATCAATTTCCAACGATCGTACTACATAATTGCCATACGACGATCCATTCGCAGGGCGCAATCTCCATTGAAATTTTCCTGGGTAAAGCGTATAAAGAAATTTTGTACCAACAATATTTGTATCGACCAATAGCTTTTCTATGTTTTCGAAAGTAGGCGCAACAATCTGCAGATTATAGGATAAAGCTCCCTCCGCTTTTTCCCACCAAAAATTCTGGGAAGTGTATTGGGTTTTTAAATCATCGGATGGTGAAAAAATATCCACCTCCTTCCCTTCCAGATCTTTTTCAAAGATATCCTCGCAAGCCAGAACTGCAACCATCATTAGTATGATGGTTAAAATGGCCGTTATTGGCCGGTTGATTGCTTGATTATTCTGATGTTTTACTGTCATTATTTTCATTTTGAATAGTCTGAATTAAAACTTGCATGTTTAGGTGCTTCTTCGATGTTTTAAAATCGGTACGGGTAAAATAACTGACTGAAACAACTTTCCCATGTCGATAAGACTTTTCCAAGTTGAAAAGTACTTTTAAACAAGGTATAAAGGGAGCCTCAAAACTGACGATCCTGGTCTCAAGCTGATGATTGCCATAGTTGAAAATATGTACCGGTTGATATTCAGACAATATTGCCCCATTTTCCAAAGCAAGCTTACTGCTCATCTCCAGTAAGGGATCAGTAACCATCCCGCTGGTCTTGTCCCCGGAAATATTATTAACCTCATCCAAACGTTTCACCAGTTGATGGAGTCTTTTCGGATTATTTCCGGCAATGAGCGCTTCATGCTTTAACAGTTGCATTTCTTTTCTAAGTCTAAGCGTTTCGCTCACTGCAAGCAAGTAAATGCAGATAACAACCCCAACTGCCATCCATGGAAGAAGCCTTACTTTTTTCTGATATGTTAACTTCAGTATAGACATGTTCAGCTTTTTGAGGTATCAATTCCTAATTCAATTGAAAAAAAACCTGAACTGGCATCCGCATCTTGCAGGTAATTCAGTATTTCAACCTTGTTGACCCAAGTCAGTTCTTTTAATCTGTTGATCCAATTATTCAAATGGGAACTGCTTTGGGCCAATCCCTCAATAATAATTATGTCAGGACGCAATACAATTTCTTTGTTGCTCCTTATTTTGGAAGTGACCGGATTGATCTCTAACTTCTCCAGTACAATGTCGCCAGTTACTGTTCCTGCAATCCTGTCGGCATAAAAAGCCATCTTTGAACGGTTCATCATCCCCGATCCTTGCATGAATTTCTCCTTCCATTCTAATTCTTTTTGAAGTGAATCGAGCTTACTTTTTAATTCCCGGTTACCCAAAAGCTGGTTTTCAAAATATTGTTTCTTATCGGAATAATGCAAATAAAACATGGTATTGACCAACAGAACCAAAAAAACTACAACAAGCAATGCCACACCTGCTTTCCTGAACAATATCCTTGCGAGGTATTCACTCTTTCCCTGTTTGATCTCTTCGTGATAACATTCACTGTCTTCCTCAACGAAATATTCCATAGCAACACTTAAGGCAGGTAAGGTACTATTTTCAACTTCCCTGGAATCGATAATCAATTTCCCATTGAATGGTTCCTCTGTTTTCTCAAAAACTGAGATCATATGATCCGGTTTGCTGAAGTGAAAATAATTATTTCCAAACCTTATTTCGTCTGCTAAATTATCGAAGTATTTGATCAGATTTACCGTGCGGTAAGGCCCAATAGCCAAACAGATTACATTTATTCCAGACCGCTCCAATTCCTGGGTTATTTCATCCAAAAGCTCTTTCCGGGCGAGGGCCACATAGGTTTTATCAACACCAGGATAAGTATCAATGATGAATTCATTTTCACCAGCGGTAGGAATTATTTGTTTTATCAGAGGCTTATCAGCTTCAGGTTTTATATTCTTCAGCAATATCCCTTTTCCTTCCACTATAAGATATACAGCCTGATCCCCAATGTATGACTTAATATTGTCTGGAGTATTCAGTTTCTGTCCGCAAACCTCAAAATCGAGCATTCCCTTTTTATTCACCACTATAACAGCCTGAAATTCCCTGGATGAATCTGCCTTTATTTGGCAATAAACACCGCAAATGGCATTGTTTCGAAACTGGTATTTCAAAAATTCCTTCATATTGACTAATCAATAATTGTAGGTTTAATAAAAATATTCAGCTTAGATTTTGACCGTTCGCTTGTGTTACTGCTGAACAGCCATTTTATAACAGGAATCCTGGCCAACAGTGGAACCCCCGATCCTGTATCTCTTTTCCGTTTTTCCTCTAATCCTCCTAAAAGAATCATTTCCTGATTTTTGACCCGAATTAATGAAATGAATGTTCGGTTAACTTTTCCAGGAGGGGCATACTGAGTTATTCTATCAGTAAAATCACCTTGTTCAACTTCAATTTCCAAAGTAATTTGATCGTCTCCTGATACGATTGGCTTAATCTTAACCCGAAGTTTTGCCTCAACCTCTTTATAAACTCTTGTTATTGTCTGAGAAGAACTTAATGAACCATATATATTACTATTTTCTTCCAGATAATATTCTGTATTCCCTATACTCATTTCTGCCTCATGGCCATTTAAAGTTGAAAGCTTGGGTGTAGACCGGATATCGATGATACCATCATTTTCCATAGCTTTCAGGTTTAAGTAAAAATTGGGGGTTACTTTCCCTAGTTTAATGGTTCCGAAACCATTAAAACTATTGATCAGGTTATTGATGGATTGTGCCCCTAAACTCATATCAACTCCCGGAAAAACACCACCATTTGTTTGAGCAGGCTTATCGCCTAAGCCTGCTTCAATGCCTGTGGATACAGTATGGCTGTTTTTAATGTCGATCACCAGAACTTCAATCAATATTACAGGCACAACCTGATCAATTGATTTCAGGAAGCTTTCAAGAGCCTGGATCCGTCCAGGTAACCCTCCTACCAACAGTCCGTTCAGTTCAGGAAACTCTTTAATGTCCAGGTCTCGGGTAAGTTCTCCTGGTACAACGTCGACAATTTTCGTTACAGGCCTGTTCTGGAGCTGCACCATCCGGAACTCCTTCATCTCACGGCCCTTATTATCTCCAATCACATAGACCCGGTTAACTGTCTGATACGAATATGATGTATTGCGGAAAATAAAATCGAGCAATGCAGGAAAAGAAACAGCCCGAATTTTGAATGTAGCTTCTCCCTGAACAGGAGACGACAAGAAATAGTCAAGATGCAATTCATCGGCAACCCCTATAATAATTTCCTCCAGGGGAATCTTATCTGCAACGATCGAAATGCTGTCGCCCGATAAACGCTTGATTACCATCCCTGACTCACCTGATTTTAATTTCTGTGTGACAGCACCTCTGCGGTTATTATTCTGGACAGGTACAGGTTCATTTTTTTCGATCAGAAAAACCTGATCATCGGTTTTCCTGATTTTTAAATTGTTTGCAAAAGTGAACTTTTCCAAAGCTCCTTCCACAGACATTTTCTGGATATATGCACTTACCTGTACCCTATCCAGACCTGAGGCTGGAACAAGGTTATAACCGGTCTGATCCACAAAAGCCTTAGCGACCGTTGCCAATTCTTCATTTGTACATTGAAGAGAGACAAGTCCAGAGTTCCGATCGTATATCACCAATTGTTTCTGAGGGGGTGGAGGGTCCACTTGAAGCACTTTGGAAATATTCAGGATTGAGCCAATCACCGTGATATTCAAATTATATTGCCGGCATAAAAATATTAATACATCAGTTACACGGACATTTGTGAAGTTATTTACTGTCTGCACCTCTATGGTGGGATCGACATTGATGTTCAAGGCAGAACTGTTGGCTATTCCCCTTATGAATTCCTGTATGCTTACATTGGTCACCGAAACATTTACCTTTTCGTTCAAGGCAGCAATTGGTCCTGCAGCCAATGAGTCGAGCCTGTTTTGCAAAAGCTGGAACCTGTCCTGGCCCTTTAACGATAAAATAAGAAAGGCAAAAAATAAAACACTTATAAAAAACTTATTCAACTTGGGGGTCATGTTTTTATAGTTAGGTTCGTTTTTTATTTATTGAAACTGGTTCATTAAAATTGAATAACATTCGTCGATCGAGGTCTGGCCCGCCTCTATCAACTCAAAAGCGACATCCGACAGGGTTTTGATACCCTTTTGCCTGTACATTTCGTGCACATGGTCGTGTCCGCTTTTAATTACCGAAACAAAGTCGTGATCAAGTGGCACAACCTCATACACAGCTTTACGTCCTTTGTAACCCGTGTAAAAACATTGGGAACACCCTTTGGCAACATAATGATTTTCCATTGCTCCTGGAGGTTTGAAGTTGCGGGGCAATTCTCCTTCCATTAAAGGAGACTCTTTTTTGCACTCAGGGCATAATAGCCTCACCAACCGCTGAGCCACAGATAAATTAATTGTATTGGCAATTAAAAACGAGGGTACACCCATATCCATTAGCCTGGACAAAGTACCCCATGCAGAGTTGGTATGAATGGTAGACAAAACCAAATGACCGGTTAATGCAGCCCTGGTTGCCATCTGAGCAGTCTCAGCATCACGGATCTCTCCCAACATGATAATGTCGGGATCCTGACGAAGAAATGTTCGGAGAGCGCTGGCAAAAGTAAGGCCGATGCTTTCCTTTAACTGAACCTGATTGATCCCTTCAAGAGTGTATTCAATGGGATCTTCAATAGTGAGTATATTGGTATATTCCTTGTTCAGTATCCGGAGCGTGGCATATAAAGTGGTAGTTTTGCCCGAACCCGTTGGGCCGCTGATGAGGACAATGCCATTTGGTTTCCTTATCGCTTCCTGAAAATCGTCTAGCTGGCGTGTCTGAAACCCAAGTTTATGGATATCGATTGTATTCGCATCCTTGCTCAACAGTCGGAGCACAATTTTTTCCCCGTAAAGGGTAGGCAACACCGAAACACGAATATCGAATTTCTTATCACCCGAAGCAAAGAATATACGCCCATCCTGCGGCAAACGCTTTTCGGCAATATCCAGATTCGATTTTATTTTCAGCCGGTTGATGATGGCGGGGTATTCATCTTTTTTGAGTACAAAACGTTCCACCAGCTTGCCATCAATACGCATACGGATGCGGCAACGCTCCTCATAAGTCTCGATGTGGATATCGCTGCTGCCGATGTCGTGCGCATTGGTGATCAGGTTTACTAGAAAATCGTCCGAGTTGGGGGTAAAAGCCAGAGAACCGGAATGACCATTGGCACCCTGGTTCCCCTTCCGATAATGTTTCGCCAGGTTTTTTGAAACAAAGCCATTTAAAACAGGATCGAGGGTGACCTTTTTTCCAAAAATGATTTCCAGTTCATCGATCATTTCCTGTGTCACCTTTTCCTTTTCGGCATAAAATTCCATGCTATCCTTACCTGCCGTTTTGGGGATAATGGAGTATTGCCAGGCCTGTTCGGCGGTGATGAGGTTGAGCAGGCTAATATCTATTTCGGGAGTTTCGTTCATCGTTGAAGCATGAATAAGATATCGGCTATAAACATATCATCGTAGAAATTGATCCCCGGGAGGATCCATGATAATATAAATGCAGCAGAAAAAACAACTGAGAGACCACCTGCCAGGGGGATAGTTTTAACCTGTTTAACAAAAGTCCCATAAATCGCAAACCCGATTAAAACCATCAGAAGAGAACCGATGTGGATAAAGACAAAATTAAGCGGAGAGAAGAGAAATAATACCGGGACATAAAATAACAGATCGCCCATGCCCAGCTTTGTATTGATAAACCCGCTGCCATTCTTCCTGAAAATACGGAAATATAACCAAGTGGCTGCCAGTTGTAAAGTAAGGGTGACAAGGTTGATAAGCATAGAAAAAAAGGCTGTTTTAAAACTTTGAAGATAAAAAGCATAAATAACAGCTACCAGAAAAAAAGAAATGATAGCATATAAAGAAAGAGCCCGATAACGAAAGTCTTCATAAGCAATAAATAAAAGTGATGAAAGAAGAAGGGTTTTGAGAAGAATCATTATTTAGTCTTTGGTGACTTCCACCAGGTTCTTATCCTGATCGATCTCCCATACATTGAATTTGCCATCTCCATCAAAATCGACCACGGCAGTTGCCTTGGCCTTAAAGCCCGTAGTTCCTGACTCTGTAATTTCAATCGAATAGTTTGCTGAACCGCCCTGGGTCACAAGTTTTTCCTGTTCAAAGCCGATATCGTCAAAAGTAGCACCATACTTCGACTTCATATAAAAGAAGTTTTTTTGGAGTGTGTGCACATGCCCAAGCTGAAGCTGGGCTTCGGTACTCTTTGCTTTTGAAATAAGGGGCATTAATTTGGGTAGAGCCAATAACACCAGTATACCAATGATTACCAATACAACAAGTAATTCGGTAAGGGTAAAGGCAGGTAGTTTTTTGGAATTTTTGAAGCGCATAGGTCAGGGTAGTTAGTTTCCAGAACATCTAAATTCGAAAATATCCTGAAAATATTTTTCATAAAGATTTCCAAGATTTTTTAAAAAACAATACCGAAAAAGGGGATTTTGACAAAAAGTATAATTACCGTGACTAAAGAACCAAAATAAAAGGTAAAGATTTGAAACATTTAAGTAAAAGGTGTATAATAAACACCTTTTACTTAAATTCAAACCTACTGAATAACGATGTTCTGATTCCTGCTTATGGTATTATCCATTGACGAAATACTCAGACTATAACTTCCGGGCACGAGATTAAATGTGGCTACGTCCCAGGTATAAGCATTTCCGGTATGATTTGCAACAATTGTTACAGCGGTATATGTTCCAAATAACTGTTGAGCTACTATTTTCAAAGGCCCTGAAAAACCGTTCCATTGAATCTGATAGTTTCTTTCAGATTTACTTATAACCTCGTTTGTTGCAGGTTTAACAATTTCTATCTGGTTGCTTGTAGGTATGAAGTCTATAAAAACATTCTTATTTATTGTTGTTTGTAAACCTTTAGCATCAGTCGCTATTAGCTGGACATTAAAAGTTGCATCTGAAGTTCCATTATAAGTATGGCTAGGAGTTCTCCCTGCAGAAGTGCCCCCATCACCGAAATTCCAGTTATAGTTAGCTCCTGCACCAATATCGTTGGCTGTAAAAGAAACAGCGCTATTCATAACGGCGTTTGAATACCTATAGTTTACAAAATAGCTAGGTCGTTTATAACCATAACTATGTTCGCTAAGTTTCTTGAGCCCTTGCGGTGTTTCCTTATATGTCCTGATGAGCCTTCCCCCTTCATCATATTCGAACTTTGCGGCGAAGTTATTGTTATCCAGCATAGCTGTAAGCATTCCTGATTCATCGTACGAGTAAGCAGAAACAGCAGCATCGAGAGGCTGAAACCGTTGATCATCAATCAATACAGGGAACATTGCACTTGGATTATCAACATAAACATATGTTTTTATAATATTACCGTTGGTAACAAAAGATTTGTCCAAAAGCACACTAACTAAACACCATTCACCGAAAATCTGAACATCTGCTGCATCTTTTCTCTTTTCAGCCACATTTAATAAAGTACCAGAGCTGTTTCTTGACTCAATAATTAACCTGGCGGCACCCGGACTATTTTTATGCATCCAAACCATGGCCCGGTAGGATCTGTTTTCCATTAAACCATTATTTAAATTGGATACGGTAGATGTAAATACAGGTCCTGAGTTCCCTGTCATAGAACAATAATATACTCCTGTATGAGAAGGAACTTCAACAGTCCCTCTCACCTGAGCACACCCAGTAGTCCCCATAAATTCTCCACCCCAGTCTGCACCATCGATATTTTCGAAACCCGAATATGCAAAGCTGTTATAATTTGCATTTGAAGCTGTAGCAATTACCGCATTATCATTATAACCCAGCTTCGTTGATATATAATTACCGTTGATATCTTTTGATTCCAATGGGATTGAGTAATGATTATACCTAGTAATCTCTGAAGTCTTCACCCATCCATTGGTTGTATTGAATGTTTCCGGTTGAGTAAAATTGAACTTCTTACTATCCGTAAAATCCTTTAAAGAACCATTGGCATTTAGATCACCCTTCCAGTTAAAAGCTTTGTGCTTTCTCCAGACCTTTTGATTAGCCGGTACAACATTCGCTGGCTGGTCATAATAGTTTGTGTTAAATTCTCTGTAAACCCAATCGTTGTTCCAAGTTTGTGCCGAAACTGCTAATGGTATCAAACTACCATTTTCATCCAGATAATTATATCCGGCAGCATCCTGCACAAGCATATTCTTATTGTTTCTGTCTTCACTTTTAGGTCCCATTGAAGCATAGTGTTCATAAGCTTTTTCGGTAAAATTTTTATACTTTTTACCATTGGAGGATATGGACGATTGGGTTAACGGCACACCTGTGTAAAAATCCCATGAATCGTTCTTCTGGGTGGTTGTTATACCATTCTGAAACACAACCGTGCTTTCAAGGACATTGGGATAAGTAATTTGGCTGGAGGAATTAAAAAACTTAAGTTTATTTATTACATTTTGAACAACACGGGTAAATCTATTGGTTTCTTGTATCACTCCTTGTCCGGCATTTGCTCTTGGGATATAGTTATAGGTAGTTTTTGTAAGTAGATGGTTCAAACTATTGAATAAACTCAGGGATTTCAACCGGCCTATAGCCGAAGTACTATTTTTTATAACAATTGATGTATAATAGTAATCAGTAGTATCAGTCATAAAAAAGCGGGTATCGTATTGCATATAATTAACCTCCAAAACATTATTCGAATGAGGATCAGTATGATTGGAAGGCACTTTAAATGGAGTCATAGTTTCAAATTCGTATTCAGCTCTGGTTTGAACTACATTTTTTGCATCGTAACTAATTACTGCAACATTGCTGTAACAAACCCCTGGTGGTGGTAAAAAAGGCAAATATGGCAACTCACGGTACTGTGTATTAATTGGGGCATACGAAGTAACTCCCGAGGTTTGCGCGGTTCCCGGAATATTATATTCATATTCCGTTTTTGTGGTGCTTAGGGACTCATCCGTCACAATCAGGGATTTAACCCTTAGACCTCCCCCATAGGATATCGTAAACGGATCGGTATAGAAGGATCCATAATTCAACTGAACAAACTGGGTGCCAGTTATGGATGGATCTTTCGGAACCGTAAACTTAATTTTACGATTGGTTGCATCCACCTGATTAAGCACGTAATAACCGTTGTATGTTTTGTTCTTGGTTGAACCGGTTATGGTGCAATCGCGACAAGGCGTTGTTCCGGCACAAGCCTGCATCAGTTCAAAGAAATTGCATATCTGCATCCACAGGTCCAGACGATAGGTCCCGCCTACAGTAAATGCTTTTGAAAAATCAATATTTACATTTGATGGAATTTGTATGCTCAATTCAGCGTCCGTACTGTTGTTAATATAATCCACAGTCCAATTATCGAAAGTTAATTTAGTTTTTAAGGAACCGAAGGCTTCCATGCCGTATGAATCGCTCTCGTAATTAATTTTTATTCGCCCACCAGTGGGGAAAATAATATCACTCAGACTCCAAGTATCCGCTTCTGGCTTAGCCACATCGTCCATTTGAGACTTCACATACGTGTTGCTTGCATAAAAACCCCAGTCGTCAACTTTATCTTCTGCAGGAACAGGGGTATCTTTTTTATTATATTCAAATGAATAAGCCGGCATATACGAGACACCCTTTTTACCTTTATATTGCAGATGGTGTAAGGTTAACTTACCTTTATCCACTGCATTGGAGTTCAATACATTTTTACATAAAGTATAATCATCCGTACCATCCTTGTCTTTATCGTAACTAAATTCAATCTCTTTTAATATTTTCTCCTTAAAACCTGCAGGCAAATCACCAATATCCAGCACATTATCCTGGAAATTAATTCTAAACGTGCTATTACATAAAACCTTTTCATAATTTTTCTTCTGAGATTTACCGCAATTTAAATCTATTTGCCTACAGGATATTTTATATCCTGTTAGTTTAACGTCAATTTTTCCACCATCGGCATCTGGATTTATGACCAAAGAAGAGGTATTTACTGGCGACAGAGTTGCATCTTCATTCTTTACAAGGATAATTTTATCGAGCTTCAACACTTTGTGTTTCGGCTTTGTAACAATCGTTTTATGAGTAATAGCATTATATCTGGGATTATTAAAATATGAACAATCGCAACCGGTCGATTCAGGCTCTGTGCTTGTTAAAGTCCAGGTACTATCAATAATTTTAGAAGTCACATCACTTAAATAGTGTCCGTATATCCCCGATTGGCTATCCATGGCCATACAACCAAGTCCATCTTCTCTTAAACTCTTAATAAAGTAAGCAGTATGTGATTTAGTTTTTATACTATTTAAATAATAAATCTGTTTCCTACCCCAGGTATACTGACGATGTTCTTCCCCCTCTATCTGATATTTATAATATGTTTCATCATAAGGCAAACTCCATATATAACCATCAGTCCACTTACCATAATCCATTTTAACCCAATACCCATAATCCGCTTCATCAACCTGGCTGTTACCATTTACATCTATATAGTCAGGCCCTGTTACGGCAGTCAACAACCATGTATAAGCATATTTTTTTGCTTTCATCTGATCGAAAAAATCTTTATAAACCCCATTTTTCAGATCTTTCTCATCCCGGCCAAATTGTTCGAACTGATATACGGGCAATGAAAAATGATACACCTTACCATCAAGAGCAGTAATATTGATTGCCCCAATTCCATCTGCATCGAATAAAGCCGGATCATTTCTTTTACCACGTATACAATCGGCTTCAATAAAATCAGTAATGGCAGTGTTATTGGCAACTATATCAGCATTCCGGATCCATTCCACATAAGACCCCGTCATTTTTCTTCCGGTTGTTTCATTATAGGTATCATATTCAATAGAATTTACAATGGTATCTTGTTTTGTATAATGTCCATTATAAACAGGTAACAAAGGATTACTGATATTGAAAGTTCCCGGATAATTGCGCAAATACGATTCGTAAGAACCATCCATATAAAACTGGATTTTTGACCAGGCCAGGTTTAAATCATCTGTTGATTGCTCGTAATAATAAGGATTGTATTCCTGATCCTTTTTATAAACGCCATTCCCTAATAGCCGGGCATTCTGGAATAGTTTTGGACTAATAGTCCCGGAAATTCCTTGGGCACCAATTACATATTGATCATATCCCGGCATTACAAATGTTTTATCACCATTCTCCTCTGCAGAATTTCCATCCCAGTCCGTTTGTATCACGTCCATAGAATATTTTGGTGACTGCCTATTAGGAATGGTATCTGATTCATCATTCTTAGAAGCATTTGCTGAATAGAATACACCATAACCAACATCTTCACTCTCAGAATGCAAATACCATCTGGTTTTAGTTTTGGTAATCGTAAAAATGAACGGAATAACGGGTATTGACCTTGAAGAATTAACTATCTGATAATTATCCTGAACACTTGTATTGGTGTATCCCACTAAAGTTCCACTAATACCAACACCTGAAGAGGCTGAAGATACCCCTAATGAAATAATACTATGACTCATTCCTATTGCATGTTGCTTTTGCTTATCATAGGCATTGAATCCTACACTTGCCGAAACCCCTCCACTTACTGAAAAGCTTCCGTCTGCGGAAGAAGTGACTCCAATTCCAATTCCCCCATTTAAGCTGAAGTTACTCTTTCCAATTGCTTGCCCGCCACCTAAACCTAATCCTAATGACACATTTCCATCCGTACCCATAGTAACATAAGCTCCCACAGCATCAGTAATACCGATTCCCATGGAAACATTAACCCCCAAAGACTTATTGGTACCCCAATTGAAATTTACACTAATTGGAGTATAAGGAATGGGTATATCCAGATCATAAATGGTTCCAGTTTGTGTTCCTCCATCATCATGCATAGTTGTAAGAATAGACATCTCCTTCACATCGTCAGGAAACATGTTGACATTGCGGTTTATTGCTCCTACATTTACATTCCATCCCAAACCGACCCACGATGCTTCCAACTCAGGACCTATACCCGCATGGTAGGATAAAACAACCGGGAATCCAGCTTCTGGCCCTGGAACTTCCAACAATGGCAGAACATACGAAAAGTCTCCGGTATTAAGATTCACAAGGTTAGAAGCGTCGATTGGCTCAAACCCTTGCGCTTCTGGAGCATTCGGTCCTGTATTCTGCCCTTTGGAAACCATACTTGCTGTAATAATCAGTAATACAAGTAAAAACCTTGTAATTGCAGCATTCTTGAAGTGGAAGTTAGTATTCATCAGTTCAATTTTTTAGTTAAGGTCAGATGTAATATACATGATACCCTAATATCAGGGTTGATCGTTCTGTTTGATCTTTTAATCATGGACATTTCATTAAAAAAAATAATTTCTGTTAATCAGTAAATACAATTCTTTTATTTAAAAATTTCTGAATGTTTTTTGTCCGAAATCTAAACCTCACATCGCCCGTATTAAAACCAAAATCACCCAATGTAAACTCAATATATTCAGTTTTAACAAGGTCGGGTTTTTCAAAGACAAATAGTATTTTAGATGAATTTGTCAACCCATAAGTACGGGGGAAACTATAATCGAGTAGTTGTAAGGTATCGCCCTGATCAGTTGTTAAATTAGCTTTCTCTCCAATTCCAAATTCAAAATTCCGGATAACTTCATTATATTGCGGGGTACCGGCTTGCGAAGCGAGCAAGTCAGTTCCAGACTTTGATACTTCTACCGAAAAATAAAAATATTTTTCATAAACACTTTTTAAAGAATCTATTTGATCCTTACCTGATGCGCCCACAATAAGCTGCCTTGTGATTATTTCGTTCGAAACCAGGGATGCTTTATATTTTATCGAATTTATATCCTTTTCAAGCATCAGGTCATGTTTTTCCAGATAGGCTGGCACTTCCTCCTGTTTCAATGAACTTACACATGCCGAAAGCATAAATCCGATAATAAAAAATGTATGGAATGCTGTTTTACTCATCTACTTAAAATGCTTTTTTTTGTAATCTTTATTGAGCTCTTCCAGCACCTTCTCTGTTATATTTGCACCCTTGTCGGCATATAAAAGATTTCCCGATCCATTGGCACCAAGAATATAATCATACCCACGACTTTTTGCATATTCGGCAATAAAATCGTTGATATCATTAAATTGTGTCTGTAACATTTTTTGCTGCTCTTCCTTTGTTTTTTGCTTTACCGATTCTCCATATTTATTTAATTGCTCCTGCTGATTATATAAAAGTTGTTCCTGTATCTTTATTTCTTTTGCACTTAAACCTGAACGCTTCTTTTCAAAAGTTTTCACATCGTCCTGCCACTTTTTAACCAACGAATCAGTTGAAGCTTTCCATGCTCCTGTTTTGAGCTCGAATTGCTGATTTGCGGCCTTTACTCCCTCGTACTTTTGTATCAAAATATTGGTTTCAATGTACCCGATTTTGGGCTTTTTAACGAATAAGAATATTGATATTCCAACCGAAACAATACTTAATAATAATATTCCCCAAACTAATTTCAAATTTCCCATCTATTCCTCTTTTAGTGATTACACATTTATTATATCAATTTACTTTAACATTTTTCTTTATAAGCCCGACAAAACAATCCGACAGTCTAATTGAACTGCTCTTTACATTTACCCTGCCGTTCTGTCAGTTTACACCTTTACTTTATCTATTTACATACCTGTTCTGTTAGGCTAACCAACCGTTTAACCAGATCGCAGCGTTGTTTTGTGTGTTTACTGCTGTGTTCTGTTTATTTACATTATGTTTTACCCGGTTTACGAGTGTGTTTTATTTGTTTACATAAGTGTTTGGCAGGCTTACGGTGTTGTTTTGCTTGCTTACCATTGCAAAGTAAACTCTGCCTTTATATACCCCCTAAATCCCCCTCAAGGGGACTTTCGCTCCGACCGAAAGGTCGTTTTTTTCATTCCCTCCTGCACCTCACCCCGACCCTCTCCTCAAGGAGAGGGAGCCGAGCAACGAGCTTTAGGAATACTTTAGCTTCCCAAACATTATTCAAAGAACATCTTTAATCCCCTGCCTCTTCCTTCTAATCGGAGCGACCTCCCCTCTCCTTGAGGAGAGGGGCTGGGGGTGAGGTGTAAGTTGAAAACTACCTCTCCTTATTCGGCAACGTCTTCCCCTTTCCGTAATCCACTATCCTCCGCCAGCTTTTATACCGGGCAATAAAACCTTCATCTTCAATCAATCCTTCCACAAGGCTGTCGAGCACGTCGAACTTTTCGCGGATGGTAGCCACACCTGCCGAAATCTCCTCAGCCGAAACGGTAAGATTGCCGCTGGTGGCTTTGCGGCCATCCATGACAGCGTGGTAGGCTTTTACCTGCTGTTTGATGGTGGTAAGCTGGGCCTCGGTGACTTTAAATGTTGTTAATTGAGACAAAATCGCCAATGCCTTATCAGCAATGGCCGCACAGCGGTCTACAGCTTCCTTTTCGATGCCCCGCTGCAGTGTGGAAAGTGACACATCCACCAGCGGCAGCAGCACATTGTCCTTTTTTAACTTGGCATACGCACTCATTTTGTTGCACAACTTAAAGGTAAGGTGCGTAATGCTGTCGAACAGACTGTCCTTTTCGTCGGTTAAACCTGTGGTATCTGTACCGAGGATACCCTGGTTGGTACCTTCAATTTTGTTGTACGCTGCTTTTAAAGCGGTATAAATCCCTGCAATCTCCTCTTCACCTTCCCATACCGACTTTTCGCTTTCCATCCCGGCAATTACGCCCGATGTCATTTTTAAAAAGTTAATGGTCCGTTGTTGCATTGTGTTGAAAATTTTATGTATTTACTCTATATATTAAAAATTAAGTTTCTGTTTGTTTACCCCTAAATCCCTCCTTATGGGGAACTTTGCGCTTCGTACAATGGTTTTTCTTTCATTAATACTCCAAAACAAATACAACCAATACTCTCTAATCGGAGCTCCAAAGTCCCCCGCTTCGGGGGATTTTGGGGGTAGCATTTGTTTGTTGTTGCATCCTTGCAAATTCTTTGTCTATTCATTTAATTTCCGGATTCTGTTCATCACCTCTTCAACCTTTCTTAGCCCTGTTTAACGCCCGCGTTACAAACGCGCGCTAGTCGGGGAAAAATGCTTTGCCGATCGGCTTCGACTATAAGCTACGCCGATCATGGAGTAAGGTGATCTTATGCCTTCCGTTTTTCCGTCCATTCGAAAATATTTTATTCATTTCATTATTTTTTAACCTTCTTTTCAACATTTATTCAACCTTTTCTGGCCCTTTTACCTGTTACCCATTGGTGTTCAAAACCAGTTTAAGTTTAGTTGCCCAATAAGTATTAATATACCAATAAAAATCAGTGCAAGGCCTGATAATAATCCTGATAAATCTGGAAGAAGAACGCTTTTCTGCTTTGAAGGATATTTTATTGTTAAATAAATCACACTTATCCCTATTATTATTATAATTATACCTTCAATTTTCGACTTTATCATCCTTTTAATTGATATTCTTTAAAATTTAAATTATTAAGGTTTAAAAAATGGTTTTATGTAAGTAGCATCTCTTGGGGCTGCATTTGGATCTAGTTTTAATAGATATCCTTTCCCATAATCAGCTACTTTATCTACTAAAGCATCAACTGCAAATTTCCTGACAGGATCTTTCAATTTAACTAATTTCCCAAAACCACTTTCAAAAAATAGACCGCCAGTATAGATAAGGGCAGTATTTGCATCACTTCTATTAATAGCATCACCAATCATAATGACATCAGATGTTTTATCCATTCCTTCTCCCACAGCATAAATCGGCATTCCAAACTCTGGAGCCCCCAGTACTGAAACCCCAATACCTACTCCTTTTACATAAAACTGCACACTAGATAAATCATCACCCAATCGTTTAAAACCATTATTTCCATAATAACGACCCATTTCAGAGCTTCCTTCCAATCCCCCCTCTTGGTACCATTTTGGTTTTGGACTTCTCTTAAAATACCATGGCACTTCCTCAAACTCCGATAAATCTATTTTTACTTCTGGAAGTGTATAAGTAAATACACTATTTATAGATCCGAAACGATATAAAACACCTTGGTATAACGAAAAACATAAACCGAACGGGTCTCCTATTTCACCTTTGGGATCCAAATAGTAAACCGGATTATTCCCCATCGCCATATACGGACTCCAATACTGCCTTGCAGGGTCAGGTATTAACCACCTACCAATGCGGGAGTCGAAATCGCGGGCTTCGAAGTGGTTGTAGCCGGTCTCGGGGTCTTTTTCGGCGTACTGGCCCTGGTAACCAAAGCGGTAGGCATCGGAGGCCACGAGGTTGCGGCCGGGCATTACCATACCAAAGGCATAGTAATCGGAATAACTTAAGACATCGGGTTCGGTACCGGCATCGTTGCCATCGGTGGTAATGGTGGCACGTACGTTGCCCAGATGGTCAGTAAGTTCATATACGTAGCTGGTCAGGACACCTGAGGCATTTGCCTGTACCATCCCTATGCGGCCGGAGCCATAGAGGTTCACTTCGTCCAGTTTAGGAGTAGTGGTATTGCTTTTCAGGTAAGTTGCAAGGATATTCCCCGAACCATCGCGCACATACCAGGTAGTATCGCCGTTGGCAATTTTCCGGATACGGAAACCGGCATCATCGTAAACATAACTTGATACAGGTGTGCCTGTTTTTGCAGCATTGTTATACATCGCCGTTACATGACCGTAAACATCATAGGTAAAATACTGTGTTTCCCTTACATTGCCGGAAATGCGGCCCATGGCATCGTATTTATAGTTGGTTCCGCCCTGATCAAGGATATTGCCAGGCACACCGGCACCAATGTTATTGTAAACATCGATATAGTTCAGCCTGTTCTTCCGGGTAAGGTACCTGTATACCATACTGTCCTTTACGCCTGCACCATAACGCATCACTGAGGAAATGTTGCCGTTCAGGTCGTATCCCTTAATTACTTCTTTGTAATTCTTATTCGGGTCGGCCAAAAAGGCATTCGAGGCATCAACGGTACCAAAAGTAGCAGTAGTCAACCAGTTTCTTACATTATAGAGGTATTGGTTCGACCACTGTTTACCGACATCGGTCGGTTGGCTGGCAATTTTCCACCGCGAAGCTGCAATATTGCCATTGTAGTTTCCGGTTCCCGGTACCGAAACAATATTGGTACCTGCATGTGTATAGTCGCCGTTAAAGTAGTCGAGTCCCATTCCAAAAACATCTTTCCCAAAGGTAGCATGATTTCCTGTAAATCCATCGGCTCCGGGATCGGTGTTATCCAGGTTCGGATTATTGATCGATTTTAACCAGCCGTTTATGGTGTACACATAATCGGTACCCTGGAGGTTCTGCGCCAGCTCCACCCTTTTGAGCGGCCCATGCAGGTAATAGATGTACCGGGCCTGAGTCTTCTCTGTCTCAAGTCCATTCTTTGTATAAACATATTCCAGGCGTCCATCGGCATCGTATTGGTAGCGGTGGGTAAATGCATCGCTTTGTCCATCCTGATATAAAACCCGTATTACCCGTCCATCAAAGTCGTATTCGTATTTAATGGTTTTTTTACTAACATCAGGCAATTGTTTTATAATCCATTCCACTTTGCCATCGTAGGTATAACTGTACCAGGTAGTGGCGTTGTCATTATAGGTTTTGGAAACGGCTCCATACGTATAATGTTGTTCAAAACCCGAAACTCCTGTATTTTCAGGAATGTCGTAAACGGTAGAGGTTGTCTGCAAGCCTCCGGTAACCGGGTTATCGACATTTGCATTTGCAAACACTCCTGTATATTCGCCCGATTCAACTGCACGCTGTGCATTATCGTAATTGGTATACGAATATTTGCCATCAGCCCGTTGCTGTGCATTCTGCGAATAGCGAAGTTTACCATCTTTGGCATATCTGTATTCGGTGAGACCTTCATCGATCGATTGCGAGGCAAGTAACCAGCCCAGAGAATTGTATTTGTACCAGGTAGCAAATTCCTGCATAAACGCCTTCATTACCCTATTGGTATAGCTTGAACTTTTCCATTCGTTAAAACTCTTGGGAGAAAGTGTATAAACAACTCTGCCCGCTTCATCATAAAAGTTAAAGGCCCAGCCTGTATATTTGGCCCAGTAGGAGAATATTGAACCTGCAGGAATGGGATTATTAAAGACAATCCGATAGAAACCTTTGGCTAATGAAGCTGACTTCGCGGTATAATTACCTACAAGTTGATCGGTTTTTAAATTGTAAACGCTGATAGAAACCGTATTGAGGAAGTAAACTGTCTGGTTGTGGGTAATATGCAGGTCGAGGTATCCAATGGAAGGATCAAGCACTCCGGAGACTTTTTTATTACCTGCGGCAGGATCAAAATAACAGGTAGCGATTGTTCTGCCGTCGCCAGTAACATACGAAATACTGGTTTTGCCATCAGGATCTTCGGAAACGGTTTTAGTAAGCGCCTTATATTCGAAATTAAGATTGGCAGTATCCTGTTTGTTCAGGTTTTTAAGATTCCTGAATCCGTAAGTAGGAATGGTATCAAATTCCAGCAATTCATAATCCAGCACCGGCATTGTAAAGCTATAGCTTTCGTGCCCGCTGCCGAACGCATGGTTTTCTCCTGCCATGGCCGATTTGATGGCTGCACCACTTAAAATGGAACTAAAACCGGTTCGTGTATAGGGATAAGCCGAAACAGGCACGTAAGGCTCATCGGTATTGCTGTTGCTGTAATAATCGGCGAGCTTCCCGGAAATAGCATCGGGCGTAGTTTTTTCGAAATTGTCATAGCCATAAGGTGTTCCGGAAGCATTTGTAACAAAATCGGGAATATATTCCAGGGAATTTTGTACCACAGGTACTGGCAAGGTTGAAATCGCAGCCCTTCCCAAAGCGTCGTATACTGGTTGGGAAGTAGTAACCCTTCCTGTCACCATGCTTCGCCCGAGAGATTGCAGGGGCCTTCCCAAGTCGTCGTAATAACTGATAGCCTGTCCGTTAATGGCTCCGTCCTGCCCAAAAGTTCTTGTCTCGACAGAATTCATAAGCAGCGTGGAGACATAACCGCTACCATCCGGATTCACCATAACTGTAACTTCGTCGTAAGCTGATAAGTTATAATTGTCGGTTGCTGTTAAACGGAAAACATAGGTTCCTTCAATCAAATTGGAAATTGTGACAGTGCCATTGGCCGGACTGGGAATTAAAACCGAGGGGCCGGACACCTGCGACCACAGGTAAGATTGAATTGTACCATCGTCGGTAGCAGATCCTGCTAAGGTCACCTGATTTACAGGAATTTCAATTGTTTTATCAGTCCCTGCGTTCACCACAGGTTGCTGATTGATCGTGACTGTAAACAAAGTTCTGGGGGTACTTTCGCAGGTGGATACATTATTATATTTAGTCACATAATAATTGGTGGTTGCCGTTAATACAGGAGTTGTAGTACTGCCCAGAGGCGTACCACCCGAGGATGTTGTATACCATTTATAAACTTCGTTAGTTCCGGCGCCACTGGCTGTAAGGGTAGTAGTGGTATTGGCCGCAATCAGGTAAGGCTGAACAACGGTTGGTGCTGAAGGATTTGGCGAAACAGTAACTGCCACCGAACCTGAACCATTGCTCCAACATGATGCAGAGCTCAGTGCACGGATATAATAGGTATTCGTAGATGAAGCCGCATAGGTGGTTCCACTGCCCAGACCTGTATTTGTGCCTGCCGAAGCAGTTCCCTGCCAGTACCATGTAACATTGGCCGGCGGTGTACCTGCGCGTGTAAGCGTTTTATCGCCGCAGGTGTTTGTTGATGCAGTAGGGTTGCCTGGGTTGGCCGGAATAGCATTTACTGTTACGGCAGAAGAGGCAGAAGATGCACTCCAACAACTGCCAACGGTTGTAAACGCTCTTAAATAATACGTTCCTGATGATGATGTGGCATAAGTAAGGTTCGAATTAGCAGTAGAGGTTCCGTCCAAAGTAGTTCCCTGCCAGTACCATGTTGTATTTGCAGGAAGGGAAGTGCCTCGGGTGAGAGTTTTATCACCGCAATTATTTGTTGATACAGTAAACGCTGTTGGTGCTGCCGGTAAAGGATTAACGGTAACAGCTACTGATCCTGAACCGCTGCTCCAACAACCTGCAGAGCTCTGGGCACGGATATAAAAAGTACCCGATGTGTTTGCTGCATAATTGGTACCGCTTCCTAAAGCAGTACTTGTACCATCCAAAGTTGTTCCCTGCCAGTACCAGGTAACATTGGCCGGCGGTGCACCTGCGCGCGTAAGGGTTTTATCACCACAGGCATTCGCTGATGCAGTAGGATTGCCAGGGTTGGCAGGGTAGGGATTTACTGTTACTGCCGTGGAGGCAGACGATCCGCTCCAGCAGTTTCCCACGGTTGTGAAAGCGCGAAGGTAATATGTACCGGATGATGAAGCTGTATAAGTTGTTGCGGAATTTACGGTGGATGTTCCGCCACTGGTGGTGCCCTGCCAATACCATGTTACATTTGTTGGAGGTGTACCACGTGTCAGCGTTTTATCACCGCAATTGTTCGTTGATACAGAAAAAGCAGTTGGAGTAGCCGGCTGTGGATTCACAGTGACTGTCACACTGTTGCTCATAGGCATAACACAAAGTGAAACAGGATCAATGGCCTTCACCGTATAACTTCCGCCAGCACCCAATCCTGAAAAAGTCAGCCCACTCCCGGTACCGGGTTTAATTGTTGATTCCAGGGGAGAGTTGTTCAGGTATACTTTATAATTAAGTGCAGAATACGATCCGTTCAGGGTGATACTTGTTGTTTGTCCTTCGCAAATAGAACTGCCTTCCGGGCCAATTGCAACTGTGTATGCCACTGCCGAAGGCACCGTGACTGATAATTGGGATGTTGCGCTGCTGCAATTCCCTTTGTTTGCCTTTACGGTAATAATTCCACTGCTGGTTCCAAAAGTAACGTTGATGCTGTTGCTCGTGCTCGAACCGCTCGCCCCGGAAGGCAATGTCCAGGTGTAGCTGTCAGCGCCGCTTACCGCCGTTATGCTATAAGTGCCTGAAGTTTGTGCGCATACTGTTGCAGATCCAGTGATGGCTCCGAGGGTCCCAACTCCCGTAACAGTAACTGCCTGGCTGCTCGAATTACCATTGCCGCAGCTGTTGGTTCCATAAACGCTCACGTTGCCTGAGGAAGCGCTGCAACTGTAATTTACGGTTATTGAATTGGTATTCGTACCTGATGTGATTGTCGCTCCCGAAGGAAGGCTCCATACGTATCCTGTAGCATGAGTGATGGCAGGTACGCTGTAAGTAACACCTGTTTGCCCTGGGATAACCGAAAACGTCCCGGTAATGGTTCCGGCTGATAATGGCTTTGGATTAACTGTAATGTTCGCGCTTCCGCTCATTAATATTGTACATCCCGAGGATATTGCTTTTACTGTGTAGGTCCCTGCAGCTCCAAGTCCTGTAAAGGTAAG
>JAJYAG010000305.1 GCA_021779665.1 Bacteroidota bacterium
GTGTTGGCAATATTAGTTTTTTCCTTTTCAGACTAGCAAACATCTATGCTTAGGATCTCCCCAGAAATTCTGACTGATCCCTTTTTTATATTTTACAGATGGGTATAAAATAAAAAACCTCAGGGGAATCCTGAGGTTTTCGGGTGAAAGACCGGGGTCGAACCGGCGACTTCCAGAACCACAATCTGGCGCTCTAACCAACTGAGCTACATTCACCATTTTAGCGGTGCAAAGATAAATATTTATTTTTATCAATTCCAAGCAGATTTAAAAAAATGTTATCTACTTTTGTGGATATAAAGGCTCTTCAGGTCGTTAACAACATAAAACTTCTGACTTTTGGCATTGAGGTTAAAGATTAGTAATGTTTTATCGCTTCAGGTTTTTCAAATTCTGCGGTTTGCGGCGTTTACGGTGGTTGATGTGTTTTTTGCCAAATCACATCTTACTGTTAAAGAGATGGGTGACTGGCACCTTATGCTTTTTATTACAAGTGGTATTAGTTTTTTCTGGATTTCGGGAATAATCCAATCTCTGATTCCCTTATTTAACAATAACTCAAGCTTTAAATCAACCGACAGGCCTCGTCTTGTTAAATCACCCGAGTTATTCAATGCATTTATTTTACTTACCGTATTTTCTACAATTTTTACCATTCTTATTTTATTATTTGGGCATTTTGGGTTCAAATCAAGTTCAGTAGGTCAAATTCCCTATCATAATTTATTAGCTCTGTATTTCTTTTTTAACTGTCCCGGAGCTCTTATTGAGTATATTTATTTACTTAAAAACAAGCCATATCACATTTTCTATTTTGGAATTATTTCATTTGTGTTAATTCTTTTAGTCGTTTGTGTTCCGGTTTTATTGGGTTATAACATTATTTTCAGTATCTGGGGCCTGATAATTTTTACAATACTCAGGTACCTGTTTCTCATATTCCTTTTATTAAAATATTCCCGTATTCAATTTTCATGGTCGTTTATGAAGTCACACATGAAATTGGGATATCCGATTATTCTCAGCGCACTTTTGAGCGGGTCGACTCAATATATTGACGGAGCTCTTGCTTCTTTTGCAGTTGGGACGGAACGTTTCGCGGTATTCCGGGTCGGAACTGTGGAACTTCCAATGGTAAATCAGCTGGCAAACGGACTATCCAATGCCATGCTCGTTGGTTTTGCTACTGTTGAAAAGATGAAATTAACGCTTGTTGAAATTAAAAGGAAATCACTCCGGCTGATGCATTATCTTTTTCCATTATCCATTATAGTTATGATTTTCAGCCGCTGGATTTTCAACACCATGTATAATGAAAATTTTAACCGTAGTGCGGATATTTTTATGGTTTATCAGCTCATCATAATTTCAAGGTTAATTTTCCCTCATACAATTTTAATAGGTTTAAAAAAGACGAAAGTTCTTTTAAACATCTCCATCATCAGCATAATACTTAACATCGCTTTAAGTTTGCTGTTTATATCTTCCTATGGTTTAGTAGGCCTCGCTTTGGGTACAGTTTCCGTTCTGGTCCTGGAGAAAATATTTTTAATACTTTACAATTATTATAAACTTGGAATTAAGCCCACCGAGTATATTCCAATGAAATGGTACTTATTTTATAGTTCAATGATTATATTGGTTTTCGTGCTGATAGACCATCGGATTATAAAGATTTATTAAAACTTCATTTTTTTTTGCAAAATTGGTGGGAATATTTACCTTTGCAACCCAATTAAAAAATTATTAAAGCCTAGAAGCAATGAAAAAGGACATACATCCAAAGAATTACAGGTTAGTGGCTTTCAAGGACATGTCGAACGAACATACGTTTATCACAAAATCTGCGGCTCAAACCCGTGAAACTATCACTATTGACGGAGTTGAGTACCCGGTTATCAAACTTGAAATTTCGAATACATCTCATCCGTTCTATACTGGTAAGATGAAACTTGTTGATAGCGCCGGTCGTGTTGATAAGTTTATGAACCGTTACAAAGATCATTTTAACAAGAAAAAGTAATTGAACTTGCATAAAAGGACTAAAGCTCCAGGCTATTTCAGGTCGGGGAGCTTTTTTTATTTTATTTTTGTTCAAAACTTAACAAATCTTTTATGCAACAATACATCCTTTTTGATGACAGTGCCTGGGGAAAATTATTGCCCTTAACATTCACACGCCCTGTTTCTGAAATCCGAATCGGAATCCTTACCATTCGGGAGAAATGGGAAAAGTACCTTGAAACAGAATTTTCATTCCTTACACAGGATTATCTTTCTGAAAAATATCCCCTCAAAACAGGTTCCAGCAATACTTTTATTAATGGATCTGTTTTACCAAACGTAGCATTGTCTCAGGCAATTAAAAGTCTCCAGCCGGGCGAATGCCTGAAGCACGAATCTGTTTTAATTGCATATAATTCCGTTCAATCTCAAAAAGAGGTCCCTTCTGATCTTTCGGCGTTTAAAAACGTGATTGAGTTTTCGGAATCTTTCCTGAAAATAGATCATCCCTGGCAAATTTTCTCAAATAACCGGGTTGCTTTAACTGCCGATTTTGAACTACTGACAAAAGGACGTAAGACAGCCCCCTTAAGCAATACCAATCGTGTTTCCGGTGCTGAAAATATATTCCTTGAAGAGGGTGCAAAGGTGGAGTTTTCGATAATAAATGCCACAACGGGACCAGTTTATATCGGTAAGGATGCCGAAATTATGGAAGGTTCCATTGTTCGCGGGCCTTTCGCCTTATGCGAGGGTTCAGCTTTAAAAATGGGAGCTAAGATATACGGACCAACAACTATAGGACCCTAAGA
>JAJYAG010000202.1:0-6812 GCA_021779665.1 Bacteroidota bacterium
ACGAGGTTGAGAAATCAAACAGGTTCCATTCCTGTTTTACAATTGTGCAACCTCTACGAGGTTCTCATAGATTGAAGATCTTTCCGTTAATAGCAAATTTAATCAATATTGTCCGGTAAATTTTAAAAGGGATCAAATGTGTAGATTTCTCACTTCGTTCGAAATGACAATGTATTACTTAGTTCCAGGGAGGTGTTATGATGGGCGGCAAAGTCGCCCATCATAACACCTCTAAAATAAAGAACATTGAAAGCCTCGTCATTTCGACCCTGGGGAGAAATCTCATATTTTTTCCCTGACACTAATTAACTTTAACAGAAAACTCCTTAAAGGTCGTAGACCTTTCACAGTTGTAACATTGACGAAGATGGTTAATTCTCAAGGTCGTAGACCTTGCATAATCTAAAAACATTTTTTACTTTTCGAATCATCTAAATATCAACAATGAAACCCGGATCTTTTTTTCAACTTTATATTCATCTCGTTTTTTCGCCAAAGCATAGGGAAGCTCTTATTAACCGACAAATTGAGGCATTCTTGTATCCTTATATTGGCCAATTGCTGAATAATAAGGGGCACAAGCCAATAAACATTAATGGAATGTAAGACCATATCCATATTTTATTAGGATTAAATCCCAAGCAAGCTATCTCTGATCTAATAGCAGATATTAAAAGGAGCTCTTCTTTACATATAAACAGTCAAAAGGTATTCCTTGGTAATTTCGCCTGGCAGGATGGTTATGCTGCATTTTCATACAGCAGGTCTCACTTGAATAACATTTATGAATATATTCAGGAACAAAAGCTGCATCATGGGAAAAAATCTTTCAAGGAAGAATACATGGAGATGTTGAGAAAATTCGACATTGAATTTAAAGAAGAGTATTTATTTGAGTTTTTTGAGTGACTCTGCAACCTCTACGAGGTTGAAAACTGTCAGGGCTATTTGGTTATTACAATTGTGCAACCCCACGAGGTTCTCATGGGTAGAAAATCCTTCCGGTTGTAGCAACTTTAACAGAAAACACCATAAAGGTCGTAGACCTTGCACAGTTGTAACATTGACGAAAATGAATACCTCTACGAGGTTGAAAACTGTTAAGGTTATTTGGTTATTACAATTGTGCAACCTCTACGAGGTTCTCATAGATCTAAAATCATTCCGGTTATAACAACTTTAACAGAAAACACCATAAAGGTCGTAGACCTTTCTCAGTTGTAACATTGACGAAGATGATTAATTCTCAAGGTCGTAGACCTTGCATAATCTGAAAACAAAACAGAATTGCTAAAATATTCACTAAACATTATCTTTAGCAAATGCTTAATAATTTAAATTCTTAAAATATGCAATTGACCAGGCAATTTATTCTTGTTCTCTCCTTTAGCTTGATTGCTATAACTGTATCAGGACAGCAAAGTAAAAACTCTATGAAAGTGTGGATAACAAGTCCGTCGTCTGATATCTTTTTTCAGGAACAGATAGTAACTGAGAATAAAATAACCAACACTAAGCAAACTATCGAAGTTACCGACTCCAAAACCTACCAGACCATGGACGGGTTTGGTTATACCCTTACCGGAGGAAGTGCCTTGCATATAGCTAAAATGGAGCCTGCTGCCAGAGCAGCTCTGCTAAAGGAGCTTTTTGCAGTCGACGGCAATAATATCGGCGTGAGTTATCTTCGTATCAGTGTCGGCGCTTCCGATCTCGATGAAAAAGTTTTTTCATACAACGACCTGCCTGCCGGCGAAACCGACATGGAACTTAAAAAATTCGACCTGGGATACGACAAGTTATACCTTATTCCGGTAATTAAGGAAATTCTAAATGTAAATCCTAAAATCAAATTTCTGGGTTCTCCCTGGAGCGCTCCAACGTGGATGAAGACAAACAACGACACCCGCGGTGGAAGCCTTAAACCTGAATATTACGACGTTTACGCCCGGTATTTTGTTAAATATATCCAGGCCATGAAAGCTGAAGGAATTACCATCGATGCCATCACGGTTCAAAATGAGCCACTCCATCCGGGCAATAATCCCAGCATGTTTATGCCCGACACCGCTCAGGCAAATTTTATAAAGAAAAGCCTGGGACCAGTCTTCGCAGCAAATAAAATAAAAACGAAGATTATTGTTTACGACCACAACGCCGATCGTCCCGATTACCCCATGAATATTTACAAGGACAAAGATGCTGCAAAGTATGTGGATGGAGCTGCTTTTCATCTTTATGGCGGTAAAATCGAAGCTTTATCGGAAGTGCATCAGGCTTTCCCTCAAAAGAATCTTTATTTTACGGAGCAATGGATTGGCGCTCCCGGCAATATGGCCGGAGACATGGCCTGGCATGTCAAAACGCTCATTATCGGAGCGTCGCGCAACTGGTGCCGCACCGTGCTGGAGTGGAACCTTGCAAACGATCCTCAGAACAAACCTCATACTGACCGGGGTGGCTGTGACCGTTGTCTGGGCGCCGTCACCATAGATGGCAATAAAATTACCCGCAACCCTGCTTATTACATCATTGCTCATGCCTCCAAATTTGTGCGTCCGGGCTCAGTCCGCATCGAATCGACAATGGAAAACACATTACCCAATGTAGCCTTCAAAACTCCTGATGGAAAAAAAGTGCTGATTGTGTTTAATGACGGTAAGGATAAGCAAACGTTTACAATAAAATCGGGGACTTCCGTTAAAACTGTCTCCCTCGATCAAGGAGCCACCGGAACATTCGTTTGGTAATTAACAGGTTTAAGTTATTCTGTTTTGGCCAATTGGTTTAAATTTGTAATCAATTTATTTCGAAATGAAAAGATTCTGTTTTGTTCTGGCATTCATCGCGGTTTTCTCATACCTGAACGCTCAGGATATAAAACCCGTTAAAATACTCACCAAGCACAATGCGGGAGTAACAGCACTTGCCTTCAGTCCCGATGGCAAAACACTTGTTACCGGTAGTGAGGACAAAACCATACTCATCTGGAATACCTCCACCTGGGAAAGCTCCAAACCTTTAACGGGTCACACCAATGCCATTAACTCCATAAGTTTTCTCCCAAGCGGTTCTCGTTTTTATTCCGGGGGAGATTACACAATACGCTCGTGGAACCTGAAAGGTGAAGAACTGGATTCGCACAGAGGTCCTTCCACATTTGTATGGTCGGTGGCTGTTAAACCCGACAGCTCCCAGTGGATAGCAGGATCATTTGAAAAGAACATTAAACTTTTTGATTATAAAACCGGGAAAACCTCCAATTTACCAGCCCACAGCAAAAGTGTTCTGGCAGTAGCCTATTCTCCCGATGGCAAACTCATGGCATCGGGTTCGCTCGACGAAACAATCCTGATATGGAATACCGATAATTATAAAGTGATTGACACCTTAAAGGGCCACGGCGGAAATATTTTCTGTGTTACCTTTTCCAATAACGGGAAATATCTTGCAAGCGCTTCCAAGGACAATACTGTGCGTTTGTGGGAAGTAAGTTCGGGGAAACTGCTTCGCACTTTCAGGGGTCATACCGACGCGGTTTTCTCAGCAGCCTTCAGTAAGGACGATAATTATCTGGCTTCAGGTTCGGTCGACAGCAATGTTATCATTTGGGAAATCTGCAACGGGGAACAGCTGGCAACCCTTTCGGGACACACTCAGCCTGTGAATGAAGTTGCCTTTCATCCTTCCGGAGAATTGCTTGCTTCGGCATCGCTCGATAAAACCGCAGCCATCTGGAACTTCAACCATGAGTTGATTGTTCAACATTATTATGGCCCTGCTATTACGCAGGAAAAAGATGCTACCAGATTGTTTCTGCCAAAAGCGAAAGATGAAAGCAAGACTGCCTATCAGGAGCGGCTTCTCAAAGCACAGGATACAAACAGTCAATTAGTTGAAAAATATTATAATCAATACCTTCAAACAATAAAAGGTGTTTGGAAATAAACCCCAAAACTATGGACACAAAATCTGAATTGAGACTCGCTGTTTTAATAGATGCCGATAATGTTCCCTTCAACAATGTGAAGGGCATGCTCGAAGAAATAGCAAAGCTTGGAACGCCAACATTTAAGCGTATTTACGGCGACTGGACCAAACCCAATGTTGCAGGCTGGAAGGCCGTGCTGCTCGAAAACGCTATCACTCCTATTCAGCAGTATAGCTATACATCGGGCAAAAACTCAACCGATTCGGCCATGATCATCGATGCCATGGATATACTTTACACAGGTCGTGTGGATGGTTTTTGCATTGTGAGCAGCGACAGCGATTTCACCCGTTTGGCAATCCGCCTCCGCGAAGCAGGGATGAAGGTAATTGGCATTGGCGAAAGGAAAACCCCCAATCCGTTTATTGTTTCGTGCGATAAGTTTATTTATCTCGAAATTTTAAAACGTCACGAAACCGTTACCGATACTTCGCCCGAAAAAAGCAAAGTTGCAGATAATAAAAAATCGACACTGCTTGCGGTCGACAATAAAACGCTCAAACTCATCTCCGAATCTATCAACGACGTTGCCGACGAAAACGGATGGGCTTTTCTGGGCGATGTAGGCAGCATGATTATTAAGAAGAAACCCGATTTTGATGCCCGCAACTTTGGATTCTCGAAACTCACTCCAATGCTTAAGTCGCTTAAGAAGGAATTTGAAATCGACGAGCGCGAAACAGATAAGTCGAATACAAAGCTGGTATACATCCGCAACAAAACAAAAGTAAAGGATAAGAAAAAGCCCGAAAAACGGATGCAACCTCAGAAAGTTAATCCACCTAGATCAAATAGCGAGGCTGATAAATAGCCGTTAAGAGTGTGAAACCTCTTATTCAGAATTCGGATATGTTTTTCCCTGTAACCTGGCATTCACTCAAATTCAGAAATCATGAAACTACTAATTACCGGAACTGCTATTTTGTGGATTTTTGTCTGCATACAAGCCAATGCTCAAGTTTCAATTTCTACAGATTCATTTCAGGACCTTTCGCATTACAGCAAGGTTTTCAATACCCCAAAATATTACCGGCTTTATCTGCCTGAAGGATATTCCAAAAGCAATGAAAATTACCCCGTTATTTATTTCTTTCATGGCTGGGGCGGACGTCATTTTAAAGATGACAATGCTTTACTGGAATACAGAAAGATCAAAACTCTGGTTGATAAATACAAGGTAATTCTCGTAATGTGGGATGGCAGCATGGACGGCATCGAACCGCGCCCTTACAATGTAGGAAATCATGAAGACGTGAAGTACCAGGTACAGATGAAGGACTATTTCCCGGAACTTGTGCGATATATTGATTCAACATACCGCACGCAAGCCGACCGGCAGCACAGAGGCATTATAGGATTTAGTATGGGAGGATTTATGTCGCTGTTCCTTTCCGGAAAATATCCTCATATGGTTGGTTCGGTTGTAAGTCTTGCCGGTAGCCCTGAATTTTTCGCCGGATACCCGCAAAACCACACCTTATATCCTGTGCGTTATACCTTTAAAAACCTCGAAGGAGTTGATGTACGCATACATAATGGTGATACCGACATACTCACTTTTCTTAACGAAGAGGTGCACCAGGGTGCTTTGTGGGAAGGTTTTCCGCTGGATTACTGGAAATTTAAAGGCGGTCACATGGTCGATTTGCCCGGCGAAACAAAAGTATTTGAAATGGCAGTGAAATTTATTGCCGGTTCTTTTGAGACGAAAAGTACACCTCCCCTGAGTTTTACCCATTACGATATTTATAACGATTTCGATGTGTGGGGTTACAAAGTGAAAAGCAATAAACAGGAACCCGGTTATATTACCCTCAGAAATGCGAATAAGCAGGGCTTCGGTATTTTCACCCAACGCTGGCTCCCATCAGGTCCCGCCATTGAAAACGTAAAGATTCAGGTCACTACCCCTCCTCAATATACTCCCAACAGCACTTACAAAGTAACAACGAGCAGTAAACAGGGTATTCTTAAAAACTCCGAAATCAGGAGCGATGCATCAGGGACAATTACAATAGAAACCGACGGATCGGGGCACGAAACCGGCATATACAAAGCCTCAGACCCGCCATTTTTAACCTTTTTAAACTACAAAACCGCCGAAAATAAGTACCTGCGGGTAAACCAACCAGAGAAACTAATTCTGACACTCTTTAACCGAGGTGGCAAACTGGAAGATCCGGTTCGTGTTTCAATCTGGACCAGTGACAGTACGGTGAAGTTTAGCGACAGCATTGTCATTCTGAACCACCCGGGAGAGTTACCGGTATTGACATTACCAGCAATTGCCCTTACGAGTTCCAAACAACCGCCAATGCATGCCGAACCTTGGGAAATTAAGTTTTACATTCACATGAGCTCTGGTAAATATGCCTGGAACGACGACTTTGTAGTTCCTGTCCTTTTCGATGTACCGTATTTTAAGATAATAAAAATTGACGACGGAATTGCACTCCGGGGAAAAGCGATGGGTCAGGGCAATGCTGATGGAATTGCTGATAAAAACGAACGGATATTGCTTTATGAAGGAACAAACCGGCTCCGTATTTACACCGACGATAAGTATGTTATAGCCCATGACGAAAGGCTTACCGACGAGGTAATCCCGGCCATCTGGCCCGATGGTTACACGCTGAGCTCTGTTATCCATATATCGCCCGACTGTCCTCCGGGTCACGAAATAGAATGTGTGGCAAGCTACGAAACCAAAACCCACAACCCGATCGAAAGAATGGTGATCTGGGGGAAAGTGATAATCAGGGTAAAATGAAGATAATTATAAGCTGCTTATAAAGGTAACTATAAGAGTATAATAAAGGTA
>JAJYAG010000202.1:6822-11774 GCA_021779665.1 Bacteroidota bacterium
AAACGTAAGTATAAGGAGTGTATATAAGTAAGTATAAGAAGATCATAAATTATGGCTCTATGAAACCTGCTTCAATAAAAAACTGAATTGGTGCACTTAATGAATAATTTTTGCCCACAGTCCCAAAGGCTATGTTGTATATTTTTTTTGAAACATTATGGGAAATCACAATTGCGGCGATGTTTAACTCAAAGCTTTTAGGAAATGTTTTCAGGCTGCCAAAAATTAATTCTATTTACCCAACCCAGAGCGCCGCTTCGATTTAAAAGGCTTTCATCCTTAGCATAATGCGTTTATAACAGGTCCGATTTGGTTTTTAGTGCTGCAGATTCGGCCTGTTTAAGAGGATACCAGTTTTGTAAGCAGAAAAATAAATTCCCTGCTGTGAAAAATAATTTTCCTAAGCAGAAAAATAAATCGGATGCGCAGGAATTTTACCATGGTTAGCCATAAAACAGAAACAGCCGCTAAACAATTAATTAGCGGCTGTTTCTTATTTAACGAACTATAAATTACTTCGAATAATGCGAAGCATTTTCATCCTGCCATTCGTTTACTCCATCACGAACACGGTTACGGAAAGTAAGCGTATCAGTGGAATGGTAAGTATTGGTACCATCGCTGTAAGTGTACTTCAGGAATATTTTCCGATCCTGAAGAAGTTTTGCCTGATTGAAAGCAGAATTACCTTCAGGACTAATGGCATAAGTTGAACCGGCCATCGGGCTGACAGTAATGTTGCCACCATTCAGGGTAAGTTTCATTTCGGCTTTGGTTGTGGTTTGAGGACCATAACCATTTACTGTCAACTCATTAGGAGCAACAGTAGTCAGCTTCCATATCTTATTTTCCGGATCCTGCACATTGAGCCTATAAGTATAAGTTGTATCGGTCTTTCCAGGTCTGTTAACAACTGTGGCGCCACTATGCCAGTAATTTCCGAAAAGCATGTTTTCGTACTTTAATCCAATCACAACGTAACGTTTTGGCTCAAGAACCGAATCTGCATCAGCACTGCTGATATAGAAAGGGATTGCATAAGCTACAGAAAGATTTGCTGCATCGGCCAGGAAAGCTGCAGAATCGGCTTTTACAACAACAGTTCCACCGTGCTGCCCGGATTTTATAACCATTACCGATGAATTACTCAATGTGTAATAATTCGATGGCATAGGTGCCAATGTACTTGTATTGGCAACAGCAGTCTTAATGTATGCCTGAGGTGCAATTTTCATTTTTGTAAGAAGTTCAGGCGTTAACAGTGTATTCTCCAGTTTAAAATTAACTGTACGGTCTCTGTTATTAGCGCGAACACCGGCTAAGGCAGCACCTACTTCAATCTTCATTCCCTCACCAACTACAAAAGTACGTACATCGTATTGGTAGGGAAAGTAAACAGCATCATACTTGTTATCGAAAATGTAATCTTCGTAGCATGAAGCCATGCTTACTGCAAGTATCAGAAATATGAATATCTTTTTCATCATAGCTAAATTTGTTTGTTTAGAATTATTTCCAACCATCCCAACCTTCGTTTTGTACCAATTTGCTCATACGAAGCATTTCCTGATAAGGAATTGGAAGATAAGCTGAAGTGTAATTTCTTGTATCTACCACCTTGTTCAGATCGTATGTAAAGGTTCCATCTCCGTTCTTAATAATGGCCGCCCCGTGAACAGGTTTATTCAGCTCGTCGAGCGTGGTTGTCCAGCGGCGTATGTCGTAGAACCATGTTCCTTCGAAGCAGGTTTCGATTCTGCGCTCATTTTTTACAAAAGCATCAAAAGTGGCTTCTCCGGCATTGGCAACTTCAGTAAGATAGGGATCAGTTGCAAGTCCACTTCCTCCATCGTAATTTTTACGGGTGCGAAGATACTGAATAGCCTGCATAGGCGAAAGTCCATATTTGGTTGTATTGGCAGGACCCACCACATGATTAGCTGCTTCCGCAAATGCAAGACACATGTGCGCCCAGCGGAAGAAAAATTTCGCATGAGGCTGTGTGTTAACCGTTGCATCATTGCGGTTCCAACCCATAAACACAAACTTCTTAATGTGATAGTTTGTAAGACTGTTGTTGATTGCTGCTCCGGCTGCATCTTTACCACCTTCAAAATTCTCAAAGGTATACATTACAGCGCCGGTATTATTACGCTTTGCAACAGCATTGTTATGGAAAATCACCGTATAGAAACGTGGATCGCGATCTTTATAAGGATCGGCTGGATTGTAATTACTGCGTGCATCGGTAATAGGATAACCATTTTTCATCGGGAATGCATTCACAAGTTCCTGAGAAGCTCCTATAACTCCGTTGCCACGGAAACCTCCCGGATAGAACATGGTTTCCATATCTGCATTGGAACCGGCGGAACGCGAATCCCAAACAACACCAGGGAATTGCGGATTGAACCATTCCACCTGATTGGCTACTTTAAAACCATTGGTAACATTATCCTTGGTAAGCTTAAAATCAATAACTTTTTTAGCGTTAACGGCAGCACTGTCCCAGCGCGAAATATCGTTATTGGGATTAAACCGTGGGCTTGCCCATGTAAGATAAACCATTGCCTTTATTGCTTTGGTGGTTATTCCGTCGAACCTGCCCCAATATCTGCCACCGGCATAAGTTAAATCGCTTGAAGCTGCTAAAAAGTCCCGATGCGCAATAGGTAAATACTTATATGCAGAATCGCAGTCGGCAAGAATTTGCTTTACACATTCATCATAAGTATTACGGGCAAAATTCAGATCGCCCTTTAAATCAATTGGTTCAAGAATGATAGGTATGCCAAGCATTTGTCCATCAGTTCCTTTACCACCAAACTTCTGGAGCAAATCCCAATGAAACCATGCACGGAGAGCAAAAGCTTCACCCTGCAAACGATATCTCACAAGACTGTCCAACCTTTTGTTGATAAGGAATCGTTTATTAAATCCTCTGCGGTTTTCAAGAAACATATTAACCGATCTTATTGAGCGATAATCCCTATCCCAGTATGTCTGGAAAGGATCCTGGCTTGTAACCAGAGAACCATTAGCCAAACGCTTCATTGAATTAGTGTTACTTGTTAAAACAGCATTATCAGTTGCTCCTTCAAGATAAGCACCTTCATTATCATTATAGTTGCGCGGCATATTATCGTAGCATTGACCTACAAGCCCCTGCACCATGTCCTGGTACCCCCAGATATCTTCCTCCTGGCGGTCACCATTTGGATAAGGATCAAGATAATCGGTACACGATCCTATTAGAAGGGCCAAACAACCAAATAAAATTATTTTTATACTTTTCATGATTGACAAGAATTAAAAGGTTAATTTAATCCCACCGGTGAGGGTGATAAACAAAGGATAATCCGCTACACCGGATTGAATGAACTCAGGATCCACATCCTTTATTTTCGAAATGGTCAATAAATTTGCACCGCGGGCAAAAATGCGAATTCCCCTGGAGTTGATTTTAGTTAAAGAACGAGCTTTAATATTATAGGCAAGTTCTACATTCTGAATTTTAAAGAACCCACCGTCTCTTAACCAAAAACCGGAATTTACAAAGTTGTTGTTTACCTTATTATAGGTTAATCTTGGATAATCGCCCCCAATGTTGTCCATCACAAATTTAGAATAGGTATTATCCTGCCATCCATTCCAGAAATATTTGGTTGTTAGGGCCAAATCGTAAAAAGCCCTACCAGTTCCTATAATGGTAAGATCGAAATTCTTATAACTCAACCGCACATTCAAAGAATATATTAGCTTAGGAAAGTTATTCCCTATAGCACTCTGGTCATTATCATCTACAACACCATCGCCGTTCATATCCTTATATTTAAGATCGCCCGCTTTAAGTGTTTCATCGTAAAGCTGAGGAACTTCCAAAGTCTCTGCATCGCTTGCGAATTTACCTAAATAGGTTTGGCCCCATATAGTACTGATTGATTGACCAACACGCGACTGATAAGGAAAACGGTAATTCGGAACGTCATATTTAAGAATCTCGTCAGTCTGGTATGCGGCACTACCACCAACATAGTAACTAAAATCTCCAGCCTTATCGGAATAGTTCAGCCCAATTTCCACTCCTGTATATCTAACCTTATTATAATTATACCAGGGGCGTGCATTGGAAATACCAACTGTATAAGGCAGGGTATTCTGGAGCTGGGAAACGATACCATCACGCAGGTTATTGTAGTAAGTTACTTCTAAACCAAGTTTTTCGTTCATCATCAAAGCATCGAAACCAACACTGAATTCTTTGCGTTTTTCCCAGGTTAAATCGGGATTACCAATGCGGGAAGGAGATGTTCTGTAAACAGTATTATCAGTTGTTGTACCAAACCATCTTGTTGAAGTGGAAACAGGACCGAATGCAGTTCCTGACGTATTCACGTTCCAACGGTCTCTGTAATAGAACGGCGGAAGGAAACTTTCATAACCTATCACACCGCCTTCAGCACGCAACTTCAGATAATTGATAAACTTCATATTCTGCATAAAACCTTCTTCTGAAATAACCCATGCAGCACCTCCTGAAGGGAACAATGCATAACGTTTGCCTTTGTCGAAACTGTAGGTTCCGGCATAGTTCATTACCCCCTGCAAAATATACTTGTTTTTGAAAGAGTAATTTCCCATCCAAACGCCATTTTGGGTACGCTGAGGTTCTTCAGTATCGTTCAATGTAACCTTCGAAAGATAATAAGTTAAAGTTGACTGAATACTGTGATTGCCAAAAGTTCTGTCGTATGAGAAACTCTGGTAAACAGAATAGTTGTGTGCGTAGAAGTCGTGCAGTTTGGCCATTCCTGTCATCTGGGAACCTGCACGGCTGCGGCTGAGTAAAATAGTATCGTTACCGGCAACTGTTTTTGCAGGAGTAGCAACATAAGCTATATAATCTTCGGCCTGTCCCAAACGGGTAAGATTAAGGATGTTGATACCCAGGT
>JAJYAG010000027.1 GCA_021779665.1 Bacteroidota bacterium
CATTCAATGCCAAAATTAAAGCTTTCCGATCTTGCTTTAGGGGTGTTGGCAATATTAGTTTTTTCCTTTTCAGACTAGCAAACATCTATGCTTAGGATCTCCCCAGAAATTCTGACTGATCCGTATTTTTCACGTCAACGGTAATAGCAAATAAAAATGCAACTTGAAAAAAAATTGCCTAACTTGTCGGCACTTAACTTTCTACGCTATGATGCAAAAGCGTTTGCTTTACTGCCTTATTCTGCTGCTAATCTATCTAACCTTGCCGGCTCAGACAAATCTGGGCTTTGAACAGGGAAACTTCAACAACTGGGTGGGATATACCTGGCTGTACAGCACCGATGCTACCTATGTAAATACACAACCCGTTCCGGGAATAGTTACCCGCCGCCACACCATCATGTCCGATACCTCTGCCTACGATGCCAACACAGGATTTAAACTCAGAAAAATACCAAAAGGCTATAAATATAGTGCCCGGCTTGGTGATCAAATCATTTCAACTACTGATAGAAATCCCCGCGCCTGGCAGCAGAGTTTGCGTTACACCATGAAGATCGATTCATCCAATGCTTTACTCATCTTTAAGTATGCACTGGTTTTGCAATATGCAGCCAATCACACCGAAAAAGTTGAAGCCCGGTTTAAACTCACGCTTTATGATAAAGATGGCAATGTTATTCCCGATTGTTCCAATTACGATGTTTATGCAAGCAACCAGCTCGTAAAGGGATTTAACCTGTATACCCCTACAAGCTCCACAGGAAGCAATACACCTGTAAACTGGCGCGACTGGACAACTGTTGGCGCCAACCTCATAAAGTATCTGGGCCAAACCATAACCATCGAGTTTATGGCTACTGACTGTACAGGTCGTTATCATTATGGTTATGCTTATTTTGTTGCTGATTGTCAGCCCTTAAACATTACTGTAAAATATTGTGCAAAGGACTCAGTGGCCGCACTTACCGGTCCAATAGGTTTTGAATCGTATAAATGGCGGAATAAGGACAATGTTTTACTGGATTCATTACAAACCCTAAAACTTCCAAAACCTTCAGAAGGTGAAACATTTACATGTACAATGCAGTCGGCTACCGGATGCTTGGTTTCTCTCAGTTCCACTATCGCCAAATTCGTCCCTAAAGCAGACTTTACGGCCTATATAATAGATTGCAAAAGTAACACGGTTCAATTTACCAATCTTTCGACATCTACAAGAGGAACATTGCAATACAAATGGATTTTTGAGGATAGTGTGACATCCCTTCAGAAGAATCCACGATATAAGTTTAAGACATCGGGACTTCATCCGATGTCGCTGATTGTCAGAAACCATCCCTCCACCTGCGCTGACACCATAAAACAGGTGGTGGAATCATTTTCGCCACCGTTAGTCGGAATAAAAGGTGATTCAACCTATTGTCCCAATTCAACTGCAGTTTTGAATGCCTATGGCGCCTACCGGTACGATTGGAGCAACGGATCCAAAGCAGGAACTTTAGAGGTTTCGCATCCGGGAGGAACTTTTTGGGTAGTAGGACATTCCAGCACAGGTTGTCATTCCGATACCATTTACAGAACGGTTAAAGAAGATCCCTACTGGGAATTTCTTTCGGAAAGTGATACAACGCTTTGTACCGGATTCACTTCCATGCTAAAGGTGTCAGGAGCAACAAAATATAAATGGAATACTGGAGATACAATAAATTCAATTACTGTAAAAACTCCGGGCAACTACAATGTTACCGGATACAATAAAAGAGGCTGTGAAAAATCTTTTTCGTTTAATGTGTCAGAATATCCTATTCCGGGGGTTATTTTTTCTACCTACCCTTCCACCCTCAACAGCAAATATAACCAGCTAAAGGGCTCCTTAACGGCCGAAACGGGGGTAAACTACCTCTGGGAAATGGGCGACGGATCCTATGAAAAAGGCTCTTCCATCAACCATGATTACAACATAACCAACTACGCTTTGCAATATAAGGTAAAGCTTACTGCTGTAAGTCAGTACGATTGTGCAGATTCAGCCATAAAAATAATCAATGTGGTTCCTTTTGTTCCCAATGTTTTTACTCCGAATGGCGACGGGGTAAACGATCTTTTTATGCCCGGACTGGAAATTCAAATATTCGACAGGAATGGTTTGCTTCTTTATCAGGGAAAAGACGGCTGGGATGGTCAGTATAAAGGACGTCCCATGGATCCTGACACTTATTTCTATTCTATCCGGTATTCGTACGACGAACAGGAAATTCACTCACAAAAAGGCTTCATAACTTTAATCCGATGAAAAGATATTTTTTTATTCTGATCGCCATTACTCTTTCATCGGTTAAAACGGTTAAGGCTCAATCGGATATTAACATGGCCACCCACTGGTATAACCGGACAAATTATAATCCTGCTTCCATTGCCAAAGTAAATTATGCTTACTTTTTCTCAAACTACAGGCAACAATGGATAGGTGTTGACGGGGCTCCACGGGTTTTCAATATTCAGGCTTCGGAATACATTCATAAGTATCGTTCGGCAGTTGGATTTTCGCTTGTTGCGGACAAATTAGGGGTCACAAGAGCTTATAATCCTATGCTTACTTATGCCTACCGTTTGGCAAAAAGCAGAGGGTGGTCGGTTTCAATGGGATTGTCGGCCGGAGTTTTCTCCCGTCTTATAGATGGAACAAAATTCGAAGCCGAAACGACCACAGATCAATATATTACCTACCAAAGAGAAAGTACAGTTTCTCCCGACTTTAATGCAGGTATAGAATTGCAAACAACACATTTCATTGTTGGTCTGTCCTCCACACACCTGGCGGCTATAGCCAAACCGAACAGCGATTTCCTGAATACCAATCATCACTACGGCTACCTGATTTATAAAAACACCAATCTTACATCCATCAACTACAATTTAGGAACACAGGTGGTGAATCGCCATAATCTCACAATACTGGAGCTAAATACCAGTATTCGCTTCAAAAAGGGTACAGGCCTTATGGATGGCGCTAAAGAAATTTTCGATTTAGGCTTTTCCTATAGAACATCCAGACAGGTGGCTCTTCTGGCTGGAATTAACATCCTGCCTAATGCCCGGATTGCTTACGTTTACGAACAAAGGTTTCAGAATGGATATTTCAGGAATAACACCCACGAAATTGCCATCGAATGGAGAATTCTCAACAAGGCCGCTTCAGACCACAATCCCTGCGACAATGAATTTTGGTATCATTAAGATATATTGCCTATGAAATTTTTTATACTCCGACTAAATCTGCTAATTGTCTTCACTCATATTTGCTTTTCGGCCTTTGGTCTCTCAGCTAAATTTACCTATACCAAAAGAAGTAACTGCGCTCCTACTGTTGTTGAATTTACAAATAATTCAACGCAGGGAGCCGGAATAACTTATGAATGGGACTTTGGACTGGGTGCGGTTATTACCACAAGCGACCCGTCGAAAAAAGAGCAGATTTATACCAAGCCGGGAAAATATACGGTTACACTCAAAGTTTATGATGGAGTCACCACGGAGACCACAAGCACAACGGTAACAATTTCACAGGGACCAACTGCCAGTTACAGCACCAATATAACCAGTGGATGTGTACCTCTCAATGTAAGCTATAACAGCACATCTGCACAAGGTGATACAGCAATTGCCAGTACGAACTGGGATTTCAGAAATGGTGATTTTAAGTCAGGTACAACAGTGCAGTACACCTACAACAAAATTGGGAAATATGGAATTTTGCTGAAGGTGACCGATAAAAACGGATGCTCGGCTTTTGTTGAGACAGATAGTTTGATAAAGATAGTGAACACGCCTGTTGTGAAGTTTATGGCCAGTGATACTGCGGCATGTAACCCTCCTTTGAATGTCAGTTTTACAAATTTTTCGACCGGGGCATCTGATTTGACATATCTCTGGGAGTTTGGAAACGGAAAAACATCAACTGAAGTCAGCAACTCCACAACCTATGAATCCAAAGGTCAATTTGATGTAAAATTGACTGCTACCGACCAGTTTGGCTGTTCTTCGGCACTCGAGAAGAAAGGATTGATAAATATAGGAAATCCCACCGGAACCATTTATGTACTCGATTCCCGGAAAAACACTGTCACAGGTACACGCCTCTGCAGCGGCACATATACTTTTGGATTTTCGGGCGGTAATTTGCCGGTTTGTACTTGGACCATTGCGGACAATAATAAGACCACAACTGTTTCAGGAACTAACACGATCACATATACGGTTAAAGACACAGGGACCATCAAGGTGAACTTTGCATATGGCACCAGCTTAACTTGTACTGATGTAATTCAGAAGACTTTCGTGAAAAGCAACATTAAAGCAGATTTTACAGTTGATCTGAATCTTTTCTGCTCCCTGCCCCAACAAATAAAACTTACAAATGTATCAGTAAACCCGAATACCTATTCGTGGTACATTTCAAAGAAATTGTTTTCAAACTCAGCCAGTCCTGACTACACCATTACTGCTTCCGATGTACCAGAGAAAACATACAAGCAGCTTTACAATCATGAAGTTGATTCGGTTTTGCTGCCCATTAAGTTAATTGTTACCAATAGCGACGGTTGCTCCGATTCCCTTATCCGGAATACATGGCTTTCCGCACCAGTAGCCCGATTTTTGCCCGACAAAACCTCAGGATGCGCACCTTTACCGGTGGTTTTTTCCGACAGCAGCCGCTGGTCGTCCAAAATAGACTCTTATACTTACTTAATAGATGGTAAAACAATTACATCTGCCAATAAAACCCAAAGCTATACATTTGATAAGCCGGGTATTTACGATATAAAAGAAATCGTAAAAAGCGGCGGATGTACTGATACCTCTCACATTGTACAAATTGCAATCGGCACAAAGCTGAAGCCCGATTTTACAGTTTCGCCTTCAGAGGTTTGCAATGGGGACAAAATCAGGATTATTGGCAATTCTGATAATGATGCAGCCATCCGAAGCTGGCGGCTGAAATCGGCCGGAATATTTGATTTTAAAGCTTATCATAATCCCGACACATTTGTTACTGTTGACTCGGACACCGCAGGGTTAAAGAGCATTACCCTGCAGGTGGATTATAACGGATGTTTCTCCGATACAACCAAAAAGAATATTTATAAAATTGTGGGTCCTGTCGGGAATTTCTTCGAATCGTTTTCGTGCGATTCTGCCTTGATTTACCGCTTCAAATCTAAAATTACGCCTGCAACCTCACTCACCTGGAATATCGATACTGCGGTAATAACTGACAAAGATTCGGCGCGGCATAAATTTAAAAAGAGCGGCGATTATGATATAAAGCTTACCGCTGTCGACAATCTTACGAGCTGTTCTTTAAAGCGCTCCAAAACAATTAAAGTGCGGCAAATAAAAGCCGGTTTTGTCCTGGAGGATACAGTTTTTTGCGCAGGCGATTCGGTAAAGATGAATGCTTTGTCTTCCGTTGACTATATTAACTCGTGCTATAACGAGGGTTTTCTCTGGTATTTTGGGGATGATTCTCCTCCGCGACGAGTTTCAACTCCAAAATACAGCCATGTTTACACTGCAAGAGGGAAATTCAAGCTGTTGCTTATTACAACTGCTGATAATGGCTGTATCGACTCTACGAAACAGTATGTTAACATTAAAAAGCCCAAGGCTACTTTTACGGTTGATAAATACTCAGGATGTGTTCCCAACTTCCTTGTCAATTTTACAAATACCTCGACCGACAGCACTATTGTCAATGCCGTATGGGATTTTAACGATGGTGCCATTGATAATTCCCAGGCAAAAACTATTGCCCACACTTTTGTCAGTGACAAGCAAAGAACTTTTTTACCCACGCTCACAGTTTACGATGCCTACCAATGCCCGGGCGATTATACCTCATCAGTCAGATTGGTTGCTGTAAACAGCGATTTTCAGGCAGATGATAATGCAATATGTGCCGGTCATAAGGTTACATTTACACCGGTCGACAACAGCCTGGACAGTGTCATCTGGAATTTTGGTGAGGGGCAGACCTCTAAAACTATTAATTACCATACTTACAACAACAAAGGTTTATTTACGCCAAAACTGACAGCTTATAAAAATGGATGCAGCGCTACTGTATCTAAAATGAATTATTTAAGTGTGGAAAAGGCTGACGGCGCTTTTTGGGTAAGTGACAGCATTTTGAAATGCTACCCTGATACTATCAATTTTATTCACCGAAACACCAACGGAAGTCCGGTTGTTGAGCGCAGCTGGATAATCAATACAAATGGATTAACCAATGATAACGACACCATTAAATATGTATTTTCGAAACCCGGCAACTACAATGCACAGCTATTTGTAAGAACGTTAAACGGATGCGAGGCAAACAGCTCAAAAATAATTGCTATAAGCGGACCATCAGCAAAATTCGGATTTTCACCAACAAAAATCTGTTATGGGGAATATGTTGATTTCCAAATGAATTCTCCACAAGAGGTAACTCAGTGGAAATGGTTATTTGGCGATGGCAATACATCGGCAGAAAATCCTGTTTCGCACCGGTATACATCGCGTGGAAAATTAATTCCGGCAATTACCCTTATAAATAAGGATTGCAGCGTGACACTTCCTATGGATACACTGCTGGTAGATCCTGTGAGAGCAGCTTTTATTCAGAAGGACAGTGTCGCCATATGTTTTGGCAGCAAGGCAAGTTTTACAAATAAATCGTTGTTCTCAGAATACTGGACATGGAAGATCAATGGGGTATTTAAAAACAATGAGCAGGATTTAAAAGATGTTCTATTTACGGGCAAAGGCCAAAACACCATTACTTTAATTGCTTCGAGCGACGATTGCAGCGATACACTGGTGCGCAACTACACCGTTTATGCCAACCCTGTGTTTAAGATTAATGGCGATTCAGTTCTCTGTAAAGGCCAGAATTCTATTCAATTAAGTGTTAATAAGCTGGACGGATGGAAAATAAAATGGTCGCCCACTTCGGGAATTGATAATTCAACGGCATTCACGGTAGCTGCAAGTCCCACGGCTACAACAACCTACCTGGCTACTGTAACCGATGCCTATGGATGCACTTCTACAAATGGCAAAACAATACTGATAAACCAACTTGCTAATTATTTAAGGGTTCCACGCGCTGATACAACCATCAGCATTGGCGATAAAATTAATTTATCGATTATAACCGGCAGTCCTGATATAACTTACTCCTGGTCGCCCCAATACAATATATCGTGTACCGATTGTAACAATCCGCTTGTAAATCCCACCAAAGATGCTAGTTACACTGTCCAGATCAAAAACAACTGCGTGGATTTTACCGAAAAGTTCAACATCAAGGTAATTTACGATTTTTACCTTGAAGCACCATCAGCCTTCACTCCCAACGGAGATTCGAATAACGACGTTTTCAGTTTCGAAGAAACAAATATCCAAACCTTTGAATTGAAAATTTTCAACCGCTGGGGCCAACTGGTATTTTCCACCAACGATTTGAATGAGGGTTGGGATGGAACATTTAAAGGACGCGTGCAGAATGCCGATACCTACACCTATATGGTGAAAGCCGAAACCGTGAAAGGTTATAAATTTGAAAAGAGTGGTAATTTTCTGTTACTTAAATGATATATGCTCATGATATTAAGTTTCAATAGCAGCAACCGAAGAAGGCTTTTTTACCTATTAGCTGTTTTGATGTTGTCTTTCCCGCCAGGACTAAAGTTAATGGCACAGGAAGCTCATTTCTCGCAGTTTTACACTACGCCTTTGCTGACTAACCCTGCAAATACCGGGATGACTGATAATCTGCGTTTTGCTAATAATTACCGCAATCAATGGGCAAAAATCGGGGTACCTTATAAAACACTGTATACTTCGCTCGATTCTAAAATTGCCATAGCCGGGAAATCTTTCGGAATTGGAGCCATGATAGTTCACGATCAGTCGTCGGCTTACAATCTGGCTGCCGATCAGTTTCTGGTTTCATTCAGCTACTCGCGGATAATCAATAACCATCAGTTTACCGTGGGCATTCAGCCGGGATTTGTATCAAAAGCTTACAATACCAATGGATTAACCTTTGGAAGCCAGTTCGACGGAACCAGTCAGCAGTATAATCCGCGACTCACCAGCTACGAGAATTACCTTTCCAACAATATGGGCTTTTTCGATCTGAATGCAGGGGTTTACTGGAGAACACTTATCAGGAATTTTATGCCTTCAGCGGGGTTTTCAGTAAGTCATATCAACAGCCCAAAAGCTTCTTTTTCGAGTTCGGCTGAAGCAACCCGGTTGCCTTTAAAGTTTACTTTCAACAGTCAGGTCGACATTCCACTTAGCAAACGATTTAATATTGTCCCGGGAATGCTTTACAGTTATGTTTCCGGAGCCAATGAACTGCTTTTGGGTGGAACGGAAAATTATGCCATCACCGACTTCTTCATTCCGGCCAAAAAGATTTACGCCATTACTTATGCCCGTGTAAATCCCTTCCAAAACCTCGATGCATTGATTCTTGGCGGAGGTATTAAGTTTGCGAAGTTCGACATCGGTCTTTCGTACGATATCAACATTTCGCCTTTGGCACAGGCTTCGAATTTTAACGGGGCTTTTGAGCTATCGCTGGTTTATACCGGGGCGGGTAAATCAAAAAGAAACATTCACGAACCGTGCATTATTTATTAAGATGAAGAATAAAATAATACTCATAATTACACTGCTGTTCGTCGTTTCGGATTTTGCACTTTCAGGAATGGTTTCCCGGAACGATTCTATTGAGAAACTGGCTGCCGAAATGAAATCGAAAGCTGCAAAGTTCGACCGGCAAAACGATGTTTACAATGCCATTTATTATTATAGCCGGTATCTCACTTACAAACACAAGGATATAAAGCTGAATTACCGTTTGGCTAACCTGTACTTCAATACACGCGAATATCGGAAAGCTTATCAGTATTACGATTCGGTGATTCATCTGAGCAAAACCAAATATCCTTTAACCTATTACTACAAAGGAATTGTTTGCATGAACCTCGAAAAATATGACGAAGCCATAGAGGTCCTGACCAAATTCAGAAAGTTATACAAGGAAAACAAAAAAGATAATTACCGGCGACTGGCAACCGTTTACATCGAAAGTGCCACCTGGGCAAAGAACCAGCCGGAAGCAGACGGTGGTATTGTAGTCAGTCATCCCGGAATGGCCCTGAATCATTCCAATATCGACTTTGCCCCATTTCCCCTCGATGACAATACGTTACTTTATGGTTCGGTTTACAGCGACACCGCAAAAAAAATTGGTCCGGTACGTCAAATCTTCAAAGCAGTTAAAACCGATGAAGGCTGGAAACCGACAGGCTTATTTGAACCAGCAATTAACGATCAGGCCTTTAATACAGGCAATGCGGTAATATCCGGCAACGGAAAGAGTCTTTATTTTACCAGAAGCAGAAAAAACTGGCAAAACGCAGAGATCAGCGAAATTTTCGTGAGCAGGCTTGTGGACGATGTATGGCAAACGCCCGACAAACTTCCCTATCCGGTGAACGATGAAAACTATACAACCACTCAACCGGCTGTAGGTCGCAATATGAGAACCGGCAACGAAATACTGTTTTTTGTATCGAACCGTTCAGGCGGAAAAGGCGGTCTCGATATCTGGTTTACAGAGTTCGATAAAAAAGCAAACGCCTGGAAAGAACCTCAGGATCTGGATAAAAACGTAAACACCGCAGATGACGAATGCTGCCCGTTTTACGATGTTTCCACATCAACGCTTTATTTCAGCTCCAAAGGCCGTAAAACCCAGCTTGGCGGCTATGATATCTTTAAAGCCACCGGTTCCACAAAAAAATGGACCGAAGCCCTGCCCATGCCTAAGCCTGTAAACTCGCCCTTCGACGACTATTATTTCTCAATTCTTCCCAATAACAAGGAAGGATATTTTACATCGAACCGGCCAGGCTCTGCAAACCTGGACAATGGCAGTTGTTGCGACGATATCTATACTTTCCGCATCAACGAATGTTCAATGGTATATGCCCTGGGAACAATACGCAGTTCGGTCAACTACGATGTTTATGATGAACTTAACAAGAAATACCACCTCAATCTTGAATATCCGAAAGACAGCAGCGTTTTAAACAATGTACCGGTTGAACTCTATATGGCCGGCGATTCTCTTGAAGATGAAATACTTGTTTCGCAAACGCAAACGGATGAAACCGGTAAATACAATTTCAACCTTGAAAAAAACAGGAATTATAAAGTACTTGTCAAGAATTACGGCTATTTCGAAAAGAAAGTACCCGTCAGTACTGTTGGTTTTAACTGCAACGATACGCTCAAAATTGGTTCAACCCACATCAGCTACCTTCCTAAGGTAAATATCAGAATTAACATCTATTATGCCCATAACGAGTACCGACTTTCGTACGATGCCAAAGCAACGATTGATACCACCCTGGTGCCTTTGTTCGAGTTGTTTCCAAATGCGATCATCGAAATTGGTTCGCATACCGATAGCACAGGAACCGATCAGTATAACATCAAACTTTCGCAGAAAAGGTCGGAGAGTGTGGTTAATTACCTGATTACAAAAGGAATTTCGAGCGAAAGATTAGTTGCGAAGGGATATGGAATGCGTTTGCCTGTAGCTCCTAATACCAATTCCGATGGTTCTGACAATCCTGAAGGAAGACAACTGAACCGGAGGACCGAAATAAAAATTGTTGGCGAAATCTCAGCTTTTAACAACGAAGAATAAAGAAAACATAAAATATATGGCCCGTCTGAAATATACTTTGATTTCCATGCTGGTTCTTATCAGCTTTTCGTCGAAAGCCCAGTTTGCGCTGCCCGACAGAGTGGCTGGCACTCCCTCCTACCTCGACGAAATTGTGAAGAATTACACCGACGAAAAAGCTTATCCGTTTAGTTTAAATACAGCTGATTTAAATGCAAATGTCCCCATTCGCATTCATATTATAAAAAATAGCAAAGGATTAACAGGGGTTAAGACTTCAGACATCCAAAGCAGCATTACTTTGGCGAACAGCTTCTTTTTGAATATCGGAATCAGGTTCTTTATCGATTCGGTAAATGTTATAAACGATTACAACTATGGTTTTATAACGAATAACCATCTTAAAAAGGAACTCCTGACCTTGTATGCCGCTCAAAACAAGATAAATCTGTTTCTGGCCGATTCAATTCAGACAGGCAGCGAAAAAACCTACGGCTTTACTTATTTCCCTACCGATGCAGATAGTAACTTTATTTTTCTGGATAAAAGATATGCAAAAGGCAACTATCTAACCACCATGCTGGGGCATTTTATGGGGTTACTATCCACACATGAGAGCGGAAAGGGCCGGGAACTGGCGAGTGAAAAAAACTGTTCCACTGCTGGTGACTTTATTTGTGATACCTATGCCGATCCTGATCTGTTCGGTCAGGTCGACAGTACCTGTAACTATTCAGGCAGCGTAAGAGATAATGAAGGAAAGTATTTTATACCTACCGTGGCCAATGTCATGTCTAACTCGCCCGATGCATGTAAATGTATTTTCACTCCACTTCAATATAAGCGCATGTACTACTATTTTTTAAAGTACAGACAAAAATTGAGATTCTAGAACTACCAAATCTCCTATCAATAGTTTCAAAATTTTCATCCTTTTCATCCTTTAATTTTGATCATTAATCAGATATTTATATCCGTATATCCAAATTTTGAAACCAAATTAAAAACGGCTATAACAAAAAGAAGAAAAGGTTGTTTATTTGCAAAATAAGATTTAAATATCTGTTAATATTAAAACTGCAAAACCGGGTAAATTCCGTTAAGTATTATTTTCAAGTTAAGCTAAATCTGAATATGTAATTGGTCTGTGCTGTTCGTATGTTTAACTTAAAATAGCTACTATGAAACATCTTTACCACCTGACTTTCACAACGGTGCTGCTATTTTTAGCCACCCTTCATTCACTGGGACAAATAACTCCGGCCCAGGTACCGATTAAGCCTAATAAAGTCCCTCAGTTTGTCGATCCGCTGCCACATTTTGCTGGTAATCGTATTGATGCTTCCGGCGGAAAACTTTACATTAAGTACGTCCCCGTTCCCGATCAGATTGCAGTTTCAACCGGAACACAACTTGCTACCGGGAAAGTTGGTGTTACCCCTAACGCTGGTAAAGCAAGGTTCTGGGGGTATTCCGTTTCGACTGACAATATTAATTTTACAAAACCCAATTGGCCTGCTTTTACGGTTGTAGCCAAGAAAGGAGTTCCCGTTGATGTGGTTTACTCAAACGAATTGTATAACGAAACTTATGCAAATGTAAATCTGATAGTTGATCAAACCGTGCATTGGGCTGCTCCTCTTGGAATGGACATGATGAATATGATGCCCTACATGGGACCTGTTCCTGTGGCTCCCCATCTCCATGGTGGCGAGGTGGCGTCTGAATCGGACGGCGGACCAGATGCCTGGTTTACTCCCGGATATCAGATAAAAGGCCCTTCCTGGCAAAATGGTGTCGATGAAAATTACCATTATCCCAACACGCAGGAAGAAGCAACTTTATGGTATCACGACCATGCTTTGGGGGCTACCCGCCTGAATGTTTATGCAGGACTTGCAGGTTTTTACTTTTTGAAAGGAGATAACGAAGAAAATGCCAAACTCCCGGGATGGTCTGGTGACGACCTTGTTCAGGAAGTTGCTCCGGTTGGTAAAACAGGTGTTTTCAACCCCCAACCTTACCTACCCGAAATTGAAGTTGTATTTCAGGACAGGATGTTCGATACCAACGGGCAGCTCTATTATCCCAATTTGCCTACCAACCCGATGATTCACCCTTACTGGACACCAGAGTTTCTGGGTGATATCATTACCGTAAATGGAAAAACATGGCCTTATCTGAGCGTTGCTCCCAGGAAATATCGTTTCAGACTGTTGAACGGATCGAATGCAAGATTCTATCAAATTTGGCTTCAGGATGTTGGCTCTGGAGCAAATGGCCCTGCAATAATACAGATAGGAACTGACGGTGGTTTACTGGATAGTCCGGTCATTGTAAACGGAAAACTGCTGCTGGCACCCGGTGAACGTGCCGATGTGATTATTGATTTTACGAATTCCGCACCAGGACAAGTATGGACCGTCCGTAATTCGGCCCGTGCCCCCTTCCCTGCAGGGGCTCCTGCATCAGCAGCTACAACAGGACGATTAATGCAGTTTGTTGTAAACGGGAAAATGGTGTCGAAGGCTAATCCGGCTCTTGCCGGATCTGACAAAAGTCTGCTACCTGCAGCCTTACGTCCCACGCCTCTTGTAAAACTTACAAACTTTGCAGGAGTTACAAATGTTATCCCCGACTTAAAACGACAAATTACTTTAAATGAAGTAATGGGCATGGGTGGCCCTCTCGAAGTGTTGATGAATAACACAAAATGGATGGATGCTGTTACCGAGAATCCCCAGGAAGGAACAACAGAATTATGGCAAATTATTAACATGACAGCCGATGCACATCCCATTCATCTTCACCTGGTTCAGTTTCAGCTTGTAAGTCGTCAGGCCTTTGACATGAAAAGGTATACGCCTGTTTACAATGCAGCTTTCACGGGAGGAATGTATATACCATCCGTAGGATCGCCACTTCCTTATAATACTAAGAATGCAGACCAGGCCGTTGGTGGTAATCCAGCCATCACTCCATTTCTCGTTGGACCTGTAAAACCCGCTTTACCTAACGAAATGGGATGGAAAGATACTTACATTGTATATCCGGGTGAAGTAACAACTTTTGCAGTCCGGTTTGCTCCAACTGATTTACCTCTGACTACACCTCAAGCTGATCTTCGCTTTGCTTTCGACCCGAGTGCAGGTCCTGGATACGTATGGCATTGTCATATTATCGACCACGAAGACAATGAAATGATGCGGCCTTATACAGTGGTAAGAAATCCGGGATTAGCAGCCAAATCGAACTCCAACAAGGGCAAATATACTCCTGAGGGTGGCACTTCTGCTGCTAAGCCGGAAGCTATTCAATACAATAAGATTGACCTTACTTCAAATACAGTATTGTATCAGAATTATCCTAACCCATTCAATAACGAGACGGAGATCAGATTCAATATTCCCGAAGATGCCCATGTACGGTTAACTTTGTTTAATCAGCTCGGACAAAAAGTTAAAGTGCTGATTGATGCAAATGCACCTGCCGGAAGCAATTTTGTAAAACTTTACAGGGTTAACCTTACAACCGGGGTTTATTACTATCAGTTAGAAACCGGAACATTCAAGGATGTAAAGAAGATGGTTGTAGCTGATTAATAAATGGCTCTCAATAATAGAAAAAGGTCGTGCAAACATTCGCACGACCTTTTTTCTTAAATAAAAAGCAGACCTGTAAGCCGGGTTCTGTTTCACGCCGAAGCGTGATCCCTATCATTTATCTCGGTTGCGGATCACTCCGCAACTCCAGCGGCCTACCCCTCACCACAACCAGCTTTCGCCGGAACCAGAGCGGGCAGCCCTGTTTCTCCGAAGAGAAATGGTGATGTACATGGCCTTACAACCCATGAGACATACGGCTACCGATATTGCTACCGGTACCGGTGGGCTCTTACCCCGCCTTTTCACCCTTATCGTGCCAGAGGCGCGACGGTTATTTTCTGTTATGCTCCTATACCCTCGCGGATATCTTCCCGTTAGGAAGCATGGTACCCTGTGTTGCCCGGACTTTCCTCCACGCTTAACACGTGACGATAGAGCAGCCTGCTTTGCCGCAAAGGTAGCCAAAATAGCTCTAAGTTGACGAATAATAGTTTAGTGTGGAGATTTTATTATATTCACGGAAACATTTTTAAATGCCAACATAAATGAAAAACATTCTGCTAACCTGCTTTGTGATTTTCTTGTTAAGTTGTTCGGATAACAAGCAAAATAACATTCCAGTAACCGTCAAACTTTCTGATGACGATCCTTTTGCAAAAAACATGATTGAAAGTGAATTTCTTAAGAAAGATGTTACTGAAAACTGTTTTTTGGAAAGCAAAGCAGGAACCTTTGTTTTTATTCCGGAAGGTGCTTTTGTAGATCATCGTGGAAAGCCGGTAAAAGGAAACATCGATATTGAAATTGCCGAAACAAATGAACCTGCGGACTTAATTCTTTCGAACCTGGTGATGAACAATCCTCAGAACGTAATTCGGCAGGAAAAGTCCTTTTTTATAAACGCTACCCAAAACGGTAAACAATTAGCCATCAATCCCGATAAGCCGTTGTACATAGAAATATCAGCCGGAAATAAACCTCTGCAGATTTACCATGGAACACGGGAAGCAAATGGGGATATGGTTTGGAAAGAAGTTACAAAGCCAGTTCAATATCTTATTCCTGTGCCTTTGGATATGCTCGATTTTTTACCTGAAGGATTCAGAGCAACTGTAGAAAGCGGAATGCCATATAAAAACCATAAAATTGCCACCAACAAGTTAGTAGACAGTCTTTACTATAGCTTTTCGTTTATTGAGCAACAGAAACCAGGCTATACTCGCTGGGAAATGATCAACCTGAGTTTGCCAATATCCCTATTGAAGAAAGTTGATTCCGATACTACCGAACAGGACATTGTTATGCGAGGCATCGATCCGGCTTCTATCAAAGCTATACGTAGTAAAAAATTTCAAAACACACTCATATCTACACGAGAGTTTGAAACGAGACTTCAGGCGATATTCAAGACCTGCGACAATGAAATACTTGAATTATATGTGAGGAATCTGAGTAAGAATCTTTGGGAAATAGATTCGCTTGCCGCTGATAAGCTGGGGAAATCAAACCAGATGTATCAAACATTCAGGGATTTTTCGAATTTGAGACAAACAACCGTAAAACTGTCGGATGAACAAGCGCAAGCGCTCGCCCAGGAGTTTTACAACCAACGTAAAAAGATAGAGGATGAACTTCAAAAAATTCGTGAAGAAAACCAGAGAAGGCAGGAACGAAAAGAAGCTTTTGTTCAGGAGAAAGCTGAGAAATATAAAAATCTTCTTGAAAAGCGTCATGAATACAGGATGCATAAATTTGGCTTTGAGCTGACAAACACCGGATGGTATAATGCCGCTGAAAAGATTAGTCTGCCAGAGGTTAAAACCTTTGAAATGAACACGACAGTAAAAAACGGAGATAAGTTTGACAGAACTTTTGTTTACATTGTGAATCCACAGATTAAGAGTATTTTTTCACTCCTTTCCGATGATAATATTCATTTTGTTTATAAAGAGGATCCTGATCTGCTGCTTTGGGAAAACCAAAAGTTTAATGCAGTTGGAGTTGGATTTAACAAGGACCAGGTAGCTTACAGTATTTCAGAGCACACTCAGCAACCTGTCACCAACATAGAATTTGAACTTAAATACGGAGATATTAAAAAGATTAAGGAAGAATTAAAACCTTTTACCAGAAATTACTCGAAAGAAAATAAAATTCTGGTTGATCTGGAATATCAGGCATTTCTTCAAAGCGAAATCGAAAGAAAGGCAATTCTTAAGAAGGAAGAATTATTTCAAAAAAAACTTCTGATGAAAGTATTTCCGTGTTACCCAATTTTTCTGGAGTTTAAACATGCCGGAATGGAAGATGTGTTAAATTCGCTTTCATTTTTATATAATGTTTCCTTTCAGATAACTGACAAGGCCATGCTACAAATGTATTTCTACGGTTATTTTAATATAAATGAAGAGCCTATAGAAAGAGCATTGAATACAATTTCACTAGCTGCTGATATTGATTTCTATTTACAAAATGGGCAATATTTAGTATCGATCAACAAAAAATCACAAAAGAAATAATCCAAAACAACTATATTTAAACCCGTTAAACGATCAAACGAACCTAATGAAAAAACTCTTTTTTACAGCAGTTGCAATCCTGAGCACATCAATGCTTTGGGCACAGGAGAATTCAATTAACAGTTTTAAACCTGAACAAATTAACTGGTATAACAAGGATATTAAAACCGACAAAATCCTGGGTACAGGTGTCGATAAAGCGTATTCGACCCTGCTAACCAATCTCAAACCTAAAAAGACAGTTGTGGTAGCCGTAATAGACGGTGGTGTGGATATTAATCACGAGGATCTTCAGGGCAAAATATGGGTCAATACCAAAGAGATTCCCGGTAACAATATCGACGATGACAATAACGGATATGTTGACGATATTCACGGATGGAATTTCATAGGCAACAGAACAGGAGAAAATGTTATCTATGAGAACTATGAATTTACCCGAATTCTAAGACAGGAAAACCATGCCAGTTACAACAAGGCGAAGGAACAATATGAAAAAGAACTGAAAAAAAATCAAACCGAAAAGCTGAATATTGGAAAGTTTGAGGATTTGTATTACAAACTCAAATCAATAATCAAAGAGGGTACAGGTATAGATGTTACGAACGAAAACGATCTGGCTAAGGTTAACTCTAACGATGAAATGGTTAAGAAAGCCAAAGACTTTCTTGCCGAAAGATATAAAATGGGCTTTACTGAATCTATGCTTACCAGGATTAAAGAAAGAAACTATGAAGTTTCCACCTATTTTCTCAATAAAGATTTTGATGCCCGCAAAATTATTGGCGACAATCCAGCCGATATTAACGACCGCAATTATGGCAACAACGATGTAAAAGGTCCGCGGGCTAACCATGGAACTGGCGTTGCTGGTTTAATTGCCGCTAACAGGAACAACAACATTGGAATAAACGGTGTTACCAGCAATGTGCTTATTATGGCCATCCGCACCACTCCCAACGGCGACGAGCGTGACAAAGACGTGGCTTTGGGTATTATTTATGCAGTCGACAATGGTGCCGATGTTATCAATATGAGTTTCGGAAAGGCATTTTCGCCCCAGAAAGAATTGGTTGATCAGGCTGTAAAATATGCCGAGTCGAAAGGGGTGCTTATGGTTCATAGTGCAGGTAATTCTGGCGAAAATATTGATGTTACCGAAAGTTTCCCAACTCCATACTACAAAACCGGCGGAAAAGCCACCAACTGGATTACCATTGGAGCTTCCGAAAATAAATTGGGAAAGACTACTCCGGCTGTATTTTCGAATTATGGAGCTAAAAATGTCGATCTTTTTGCCCCGGGCGTTGACATTGTATCTCTTGATACAACAAACACTTACAGCATGAACAGTGGAACAAGTTTTTCCGGTCCGATTGTTTCGGGAGTTGCAGCTTTGCTGTTATCGTATTATCCTGAGTTAACTCCTCAGCAAGTGATTGAAATCCTGATGGAAAGCTCTTTCAAACCTAAACGTCCAAAGATGCTTATTCCCAACGAAGAAAGCGATAAAAGGTCCAAAGCAAAGTTTAAAACACTCTCGGTAAGCGGTGGCCTTGTAGATGCTTATGCTGCTTTACAACTTGCAGAAAAAAAATACGGCAAGAAATAAGTTGATAAGCTTAAACTTATAAATTGACCCGGGGTTCAGCATCTGAGCTCCGGGTTTTTATTTTCAGTGTGGTGTTGAAACATTTATTTTCTCCATTCATTTTTTTAGCTGAATTTTAGAAAAAATAATAACCCCATGAAAATACAGCATATCGCTATCTATGTAAAAAACCTCGAAATCGCCAAACAGTATTACTGCGATTATTTTGGCGGAATATCGAACGAAATGTATCACAACCCTAAAAAACAATTCTCTTCCTATTTTATAAGGTTTGAGGGAGATTGCAGCCTGGAATTGATGCATCAACCTTCAAGGGTTCTACAAAATTCATATGATAATCTTGGATGGCATCATTTGGCCTTTTCAGTTGGTTCGCGCGAAAGAGTTGATGAAATGACAAATCTGTTCCGGAGCAAAGGTTTTGTAATATATGGAGAACCACGTGTAACCGGCGACGGTTATTACGAAAGTGTTGTACTGGACCCGGATGGAATCCTGGTTGAAATAACAGAATAACATCCTCTGAACAAGTTGCAAATTAAGATGTTTCAATGGTATATTCAGAAACTTCATTCAATCAACGCTTCAGAAATATTAAACCAAAACATCTGCAAATGAAAACAACATTTATTACCCTGCTGCTTTTCTTCAGTGTATTTACATTAAGTGCGCAGATCAGCGATTGTGATACGATGATGCAAACCCTGGAAAAGAATAAGAAAATGGTCGCCCGCTTTTACCAGGAACTATTTGGTGATAAAAATATTGAAGCAATCGACAAGTATATCGGTGACAAATACATACAGCATAACCCTCTCCTGCCCGATGGCAAAGAACATTTGAAGGAAGCCGTAAAGGTTTGGTTCAAAGGAGCTCCTAAAGAAAAAGTCGACATTCAGCGCATAGCTGCCGACGGGGATTTGGTTTACCTGCACATTAGGGCTAAAGCAGGCGATAAAGTAAGGGCCATTGTGGATATTTTCCGAATCGAAAACGACAAAATAGTTGAACACTGGGATGTTATACAGGAAGTGCCGGAGAAATCAGCGAATAATCATCCGATGTTTTAGGTTAGTCGATAGACGATAGTCGATGGTCGATGGCCAATACAGAATGCAGGTCAATAGACGATAGTAAATAGTCCATGGCTAATACAGGATACAAGTCGATAGACGATGGTCGATAGTCCATAGCTAATACAGAATACCGGCAGTCTTTTGGCTGTTTTTATTGATTATGGACTATCCACTATTGACTCAAATGGCTGTTTTTTCTATCGACTATTGACCATTGACTATGGACTTAACATACTAAAAACTTAATCCATGCTTCCACGCGAAATTATTAACCTCCGTTTATACAATCAGTTACTCCTCAATAATCCAAAAAAAGGTCCTGAAGAGGTGGTTGGCCACATGTGTGCCATGCAGGCGCAGGATTATCTGGCCTCGTTATGGGCTGTCGCGCTGCGCACGGAATCGTCTTCTGAGAAAGATATTGAACAGGCTATTGCCGATAGAAAGATTGTCCGTTCATGGCCTATGCGCGGAACTTTACACTATGTTTTATCCGAGGATCTGAAATGGATGCTCAAGTTAATGACTCCACGCATTCTTTCGGGACAGACCAAACGTTTTTTGCGTGAATTCGAAGTTGATGAGAATGTATTGAAGCAATGCCGGAAAATACTTGAAAATAAGCTCCAGGGCGGTAAAGGACTCACACGGAATGAAGTGTACAGGGCATTGGAAGAAGGTGGCGTTGCGGCAACCGGATCACGAGGTTTGCATATTATCTGGTATCTCGCACATGAGGGATTGCTTTGTTTTGGTCCCCGGGAAGGCAAACAGCCTTCTTTTGTACTGCTTGACGAATGGATTCCGCAATCCAGGGAACTCACCACCGAAGAGGCTCTTGCTGTGATTTTTTACAGATATGTAGCCAGTCGCGGACCAGTAACACTCGCCGACTTTATATGGTGGACAGGCTTGACAACTACTTCTGCCAAAACGGCTCTGGAACTTGTAAAACCGAAACTCACCAGCTTCAAACTTGAAGACAAGGAATACTGGTTGACTACAAGCAACGAGTCTGTAAAAACCCCTCAAAATCTTTATCACCTCCTGCCCTCTTTCGACGAGTACCTGATAGCCTATGCCGACCGGTCGCTGATGCTCGGCGCCTACACATTAAAGGATGTTGTACCGTTTTCGAACGGTATGTTTTTCCCGATTATAGTTGAAAATGGCATGTTACTGGGAACATGGAAAAGAACAATTCAGAAAAAAGGAGTGAAGATTGATTTTGCTCCTTTTAAACCAATTTCAAAACAGCAGGAGAATTTTATTTTAGAGATATCAGCGCGTTATGAGAGATTCTGCTTTCAGAGCTAGCTATTAATTGCATTTTTGGCAAGGTTAAACATATGTATGATCAGACCATAACAATTGGACTGATCATATATTTATTCATTATTCCTTTTTTATATAGATAGTTCCCAAAAGTGTTGGGGTTGTTTGGAATTTATCGTCATTATAGTATAGCTCTACTTCTTTTCCTATTATGCTTTTAAATTCATTAGCAAAATATTTTGCCGGATATGATATCGTGTCTTCCACAGTCTTATCAGCGTAATACCCCCCGATACGGAATAAAAGTTTACCATTTTCCTTAAATACTATTCTAGCCTCATATTCCTCCCGGTTTCTAAAAGTGAATTTTAGGTTTTTCATCTTTTGCCACTGGGCTATATCGATGATTACCCTAGGCCTTTCAGAGTATCTTAAATGAGCGTTGCCGACTAAAATCAGGCTATCATCCATAAACACTTTCCAGTCGGAAGAGTCCGGTTTCTGACAAAACAATTTTGAAGTAAACATTGTAAAAATCAGAAGAATATAAATATTTCTCCTGAGTATCATTCCTTTTTTATATTGATGGTTCCCAAAAGCGTAGGAGTTGGCTGGAATTTATCGTCATAATAATAAATTTCAACTTCCTTCCCAACAATCTTACATTGTTTCGAAAAAATTTCACTGTATACGGTTATGGTATCTCCTATAGCTATCCTTTCTGAATTACACTTTAAAATATCAAAAAGTAATTTTCCCTTTTCTTTGAACTCTATCCTTACTTCATTAGCTCCATGATTAAAATATATGAATTTCAAAAATTTCATATTTCTCCATTCAGACAAACCAATTGCTGCTTTTGGCCTTTCATAATTTCTTAAATGAATGTTACCAGCTAAAATCAGGCTATCATCCATAAAGACCTTCCAACCATTTTGATCAGACTCCTGACTTAACAATTTGGATGTAAGACTTATAAAAAACAAAAGAGTAAATAACATTTTCATAATATGGAAAAAAAGAAATTAGCTTTTTTACTCATTCGTGATCCGTTTAAAAGTAAGATTTCAGTTTGGGCAGGAATTAGCGTGAAGCGAGCCGGGCTCACAGCTGTTAAAACCTATTTACTTATTCTTTTAAATTTTAAGGATCAAAGATTTGGTCTATTGTTTTTAAAATTTGGATTAAATTTTATCAAATGTATTTAAATTATGAACAAAAAAAATCCTAATAAGAAAATAAGTTTTTCTCATTAGGAAATCAGATAATCAAATTTCTTCTTTTACAGAGGAATATTTCCGTGTTTCCGTGGCGGGTTCGTTACCGATTTGGTGCGGGTAAGCTCCAGTGCCTGGAATATCTTATACCGGGTTTCGCGGGGCATGATAATTTCATCCACATATCCAAGTTCGGCAGCACGGTAAGGATTGGCAAAGGTATCGCGATATTCGTCAACCTTTTGCGTTCTTTCCTTTTCGGTTTTGAGCTTATTGCGATAAATAATATTTACGGCTCCTTCCGGTCCCATTACCGCAATTTCTGCGGTTGGAAAGGCGTAGTTGATATCCGCGCCAATATGTTTGCTCGACATCACATCGTAAGCCCCGCCATAAGCTTTGCGGGTGATAACAGTAATTTTAGGCACGGTAGCTTCAGTAAAAGCATATAAAAGCTTAGCACCATGCTTGATAATTCCGCCAAGTTCCTGGGTAGTTCCGGGTAAAAATCCGGGTACATCCACAAAAGTAACTATCGGAATATTGAATGCATCGCAGAACCTCACAAAACGGGCGGCTTTCACGGAAGAATTAATATCTAAAACTCCGGCAAGTATATTGGGTTGATTGGCCACAAAGCCAACTGATCTGCCTCCTATCCGGCCAAAACCTACAATGATATTCTGTGCATAATGCGGCTGAATTTCTAAGAAGTTATTATTATCCACCACGCTCTGGATAAGCTCTTTCATATCGTAAGGCTTATTCGGATCTACGGGTACAAGGGTCTGAAGCTTTTCGTCCTCGCGTGTAACCTCATCGGTGATGGGCTTTACGGGAGGATCTTCAAGGTTGTTGGAGGGCAGGAAGCTGATAAGTTCGCGCACCATCATCATGGCCTGCTCGTCGTCATCGGCCATCATGTGGGCCACGCCACTTTGTGAGTTATGGGTGAAAGCGCCACCGAGGTCTTCTTTGGTAACTTCCTCATGCGTAACAGCTTTGATAACTTCCGGACCAGTTACAAACATGTAGCTCTTTTCTTTCACCATCAGGATAAAATCGGTCAGGGCTGGCGAATACACAGCGCCTCCGGCACATGGACCCAGAATAGCCGAAATCTGCGGAACAACTCCTGAAGCTTTTACATTTAACTGAAAAATATCGGCATAACCGGCCAGACTTTGCACTCCTTCCTGGATACGGGCACCACCCGAATCATTCAATCCAATCACGGGAGCTCCCATCTTCATAGCCATCTGCATCACCTTCACCACTTTGTCGGCGTTGGCACGGCTCATCGTACCCCCAAAAACTGTAAAGTCCTGGGCAAAAACAAAAACAGTGCGGCCGTCAATTTTTCCATGGCCGGTAACCATACCATCCCCGGGGATTTTATTATCGCCCATCCCAAAATCGGTTGTACGATGAACAACCAGTTTGTCGAGTTCGACAAAAGTTCCGGGATCGAGCAGATCAATAATACGTTCGCGGGCAGTTTTCTTACCTTCGGCGTGTTGTTTGGCGATTCGCTCTTCGCCTCCGCCTAACTCGGCCTGAAGGCATTTTTCAGTATAAATTTTGTATTTGTCTTCTAAGTTCATGTATTGTAAATATTTATTATTAGTCGTAAGTCGTAAGTATTAAGTCGTAAGCAACGGCTGTTTGCCTTGCTACCTGGTACTTAGTACTCCGTACTAATTTTCTCATTACTCCAGCGTTATAAGTGGCTGATGTCCCGTAACCGTGTCGCCTTCTTTTACCATAATCTTTTTAATTACAGCTTCACGGCCTGCTTTGTATTCACTTTCCATTTTCATAGCCGAAATCACAATAACGGTATCGTTTGCCGCTACTTTTTGTCCTACTTTTACTGGTATCCGGACAATCTTACCCGGCATGGGCGTCGAAATAACATTCTGCTCGTTATTGAGATCGTTTTTATTCCGGTTTTGAAGATAGCGCGATTCTGCATCAACAATTTCCAGGTCGTAATTCTTATAAATTGTATTTACAAAATACTTTTTATTGGTTTCGCCTGGTATGATCTCAATGTTATGCGATTTTCCCTCGTGAAGCACAGAGTATACATGATCTTCGACCATATGCACATCGAGGCGGTATGCAAATCCATCGACATCGACAACAACATGATTTTTATTTCGTGATATCAGTTTAACCCTGGCTAAACGTTTATCGAGTTTTATATCCAATTCCATGAAAGATGTAGTTATAAACGTGATAAATTATTCCTTCTGCCATATTGCTTCCATCCTGAAGTTTCAGGCGTTACAGGTGACGCTTTTTCTGATTTCCCGATCTTTTCGATGTAATCAAGAAAAGCCGTGATAATGGCAATATCTTCGCAATGAGGGTCGCATTTTTGTTTTTCGGCCATCAGGCTCTCCATGTGTTTTTCGATGAAATGGGTATCGTATTTACCATCTACAAAATCGCTGTTATTCATTATATTCTGAAGAAAACGGATGGAAGTTTTCACCCCTGAAATTTTATATTCCGAGAGCGCCCTTTTCATCCTGTCGATAGCTCCTGCACGTGTTCTTCCCCACACTATAAGTTTTGAAATCATGGGGTCGTAATAAATCGGAATTTCGTAGCCCTTGTAAACATATCCGTCCGTACGCACTCCAAGTCCTGTAGGTTCGGTAATATGACGTATCAACCCCGGACTCGGCATAAAATTATTATCAGGATCTTCGGCATAAATACGACACTCGATGGCATGTCCCAACTGTCTTAAGTACTCCTGCTTGTAAGCAAGGGGTTCGCCATTGGCAACCCTTATCTGCTCTTTCACAAGATCGACGCCCACCACGCGCTCGGTAATAGGGTGTTCCACCTGTAAACGGGTGTTCATTTCCAGAAAATAGTAATTCAGATTATTATCCACCAGAAACTCCACTGTGCCAGTACCTTCGTACTTAACAGAGCGGGCAGCTTCCACAGCGCTACGTCCCATTTTTTCGCGTAATTCAGGTGTTAATATGGGTGAAGGAGTTTCTTCAATAACCTTTTGATGCCGCCGCTGAATTGAGCACTCACGCTCAAAAAGATGGATAATATTACCATGCTTGTCGCCTAACACCTGGAATTCGATATGATGCGGCGATTCAATATACTTCTCGATATATACTGAGTCGTCGCCAAAAGCAGTACGTGCCTCAGATTGAGCAGCTTTAACAGCATTGAGAAGCTCCGATGCTGAATGCACAAGCCGCATCCCTTTACCTCCCCCTCCTGCCGAAGCTTTTACCATAAGCGGTAAGCCTACCTCTTCCATTACCTTTTTAGCTTCAGCATCGGTTGTGATTTTACGGTTGGTACCAGGAACCACAGGAACACCGGCGTTGATCATGGTTTGGCGTGCAGTGATTTTATCGCCCATGGTAGCAATGGCATGCGGCGAAGGTCCAATGAAAATGATACCTTTTTTGCCGCATTGTTTGGCAAACTCGGCATTTTCTGACAAAAAACCATACCCGGGATGAATGGCATCGGCACCCGACTTTTTAGCAACTTCCAGAATTTTATCCATTTTGAGATAACTCTCCGAGGATGGCGAAGGGCCAATGTAGTAAGCCTCATCAGCATAGCGGACATGCATGGAGGTTCGGTCGGCTTCGGAATAAACGGCTACGGTTGAAATGCCCATCTCACGACAAGAGCGCATAATTCTGATAGCTATTTCTCCGCGGTTAGCAACAAGTAATTTTTTTATCATATAAAACTTCTTTCAGCTACATCAAACAACAGGTTTTGTGTTTTGTTTAATTTTCAGTTAAGAAGTTGGGATTTTTTTCGATAAAGAGTTAAACAAAAGAATTTTAAGGCATTCAAATAAGAACTTTTGATGCATAAAAATATTGGCATATGTTTGCTCCGCTAAAATTTAATTCGGAATGAATAAAAAAAATTGGACGAAGTGATTCAATCCAATCAACTTCGTCCAACACATTTGAAAACATGAGTGTTATTTTTATTTTGGAATAAGCACCTGGTCAACTGCGTGAACTATTCCATTTATTCCCTGGATATCGGTAGCAACAACTTTGGCCGATGTGTTAATTGAAACAGTTGAACCAACATTTACATCAATCTGCCCGTTCAGAGTGGTGACTTTGCCACTTGAAAGGCTTCCTGAACGAACATTCGACTGAACAACATGATAAAGCAGGATTGGCGTAAGCTGTTCTTTTGTGAGTGCTTCAACACCCGAAACCTTTAAAGTTGCGAATAAAGCTGAGAATGCATCGTTGGTTGGTGCAAATACCGTAAATGGTCCGCTGCCCGATAATGTTTCGGCCAAACCAGCTTTAACAACAGCCTGAACAAGGATACTGAAATTTGGATTTTGTTGAGCGATTGCCACTACCGAAGGCTGAAATATAACATCATCGATAATATGAACCACACCATTTATACCAGTTATATCTGCTTTAACCACTTTTGCCGAATTGTTTATTTTTACTTCAGGAGTGGTTATTATCTTCATCGAAACCGGATATTCTCCAAATTTACTCAAGGTGTTGTAATAACCTGTTGTTAAGCTGCCACTGTAATTTTTACTCCCAACTACATGATAAAGCAAAAGCGATTTTACATCGGCAGGTAAACTCGAATGTTTTGCAAAACCAGCATTGTTGGGCGCAAAAACTGTAAAGGTTCCGTTTTTATCCGTCAGGGCGCTTAACAAATTTTGGCCTACTACAGCACTAGCCAGAGAACTGAGGTCAGGATTTACTGCAACCAGTTCACCAACGCTCAAAGGAGTGATAACCTTGTCGATAACATGAATAACTCCGTTATCGGCCATTACATCAGCAATAGTAACATTAGCACTGTTGTTTATTTTGACTCCGGAAGCTTTTTCAATGAAAATGGACAAGAATTTGTCGTTATCCACAGGACTGATTGTTGAAACATAACCAGTTGAAACTGCCGAAGACATAACTTTGTCACTAACTACATGGTAAAGAAGAATTGGTTTTAAAACATCGTTAGGCACGTCTTCTATTTTTGAAAACCCTGCTGAGGACAAGAATGTTGTGAAGGCTGCATCAGTGGGCGCAAATACTGTGAATGAACCACTTTTCGAAGCCAGTGCTCCGGCTAAATCAGTTTTTATAAGAGCTTTTTCAAGGATGGTAAAACGATTATCAGATACCACAACATCGGCAATTGTTTTAGAAACCATTGTTGAATCATTTTCATCTTCATCCTTGCAAGCGGTGAAAGTCATAGCTATGCCTAAAAAAGCTACTAGCAAATACCTGGGGTGGAATTTTGTTTTCATACGTTTTTGTTTTGAGTTATGCATATAAAAACTAGACAAAAACTAAATTGTTTAATATAAATATATAATATTTAAACAAAATGTTGCTGAATCTAAATAAGGAACTATTTAAAGCCAATAAAAACAAGCCAATACCTGAATTAGATCAAAATAACAGATATAATAAAAATGATATGATTTCTGATTTGACTTTTAATCTTGGGTTAGCGCGTTTTTAACGGTATAAAATAAACCCACTACTTAAATACTTGCTAAGTAAATAGAGTTCGGTAACAACTTTTAAGAAAAACACGACTACAAATCCGCGCCAGCTTTCCCACCCACATACGCGCTAGCGGGTGTAAAACAGAGAACCTGCGCGGTTTCTTTGTTCTATCCTATACAGTAGCAAATGCTACCCAAATACCCCAGCGTAACAAATGTTACGCCGAACGCTCCGATTTATAAGTTACGGCAAACTGGAGTGCGGCTATCTGGGGATTCTTTGTTTTGAAAATCTTTCAATAATAATTTCACCAGACTCACAGTCAGTATAACAATTAATACCATTTATTAAAAAAAGATATATTGCACTATTAAGATTCAAATTGTCAGGCATTTTTCCTGCTTTTAACAAAGATTCTTTAACTCCCGTTTTTTCGTATTTATTAACTAAATTCATATTAACAATGTTTGGCTCTAATATCCTGTACAGATGCTTATTCACCTTGATTGACCAATCATTTTTTATTACTTCATTTATCCATAATGTATATATAGGGCTGAAAAAGTATAGTTTACTTTTCTCCATATATAAAGTTTTATAAAGACTCATATTGCCTTCCACGATTGTATATTTTTCTCCATTTAACTTTATATCTAAATAGATAAAGTGACTGCCGGTGCTAAAGTCTGTCAAATTACAATACGGAACAATATTATTCTTCGTTATAAAGAAGTACTTAGATACCAATACTGAAATAAATATTGACAATAATATAACTGAATATAAAATTACTCTTTTCATTTATTATGAATTATGGTTTATTCAGTCTTAAATTTTGCTGCGAAAGAGTCCTTGCAAACGACTTTTAAGAAAAGCACGGATTACAAATCCGCGCCAGCATACCCGCTCGAACATGAGCGTTAGCGGGGCTAATTTATTTTATATCAAGTTCTACTCTCCTGTTTTTGGCCCTGTTTTCTTCTGAGTTATTGGGAGCAATGGGTACTTTAAAGGCTTTACTGTAAATCTCCATCTGAGAAGAGGGAACTCCTTCCTTCGAAAATAAATGACGTACTTTCCTGGCCCGTTTTAATCCTACTTTATAATTCGCATTGTACGATCCGAGGTTACATGTATGACCGGTAATTATAAGGGTTATGTCTGGATTCCTTTTCAGAATATCCGCCAGGGCAGCTATCTTTTCAGGTTCAGGATTGAGTACTTCATCCGAATTGAGCTTAAACTGAACTCTGATTTCGTTCACCAGCTTCATTGCTTTTTGATAATCTGTTTCAGGGATAGAATCGGAAATAACGGTTTTATTCTCCGAAGGAAGATGTCCATTCCTGGATGCTAATTTCTCTTCAGGAATTTTTTGAAGATTCTGGTTCATTGACACCGAGTCAACTTTGTCCGGTTCAAATACCGGATAAAGTGATTCTTCATTAAATTCTTTCACCTTTTTCCTGAAAGTCCAGACGATTCCAACTTTTACACCCACAGCAACAGGTTTGACATTGTCGGTCAACGCCGACCGCAAAACTCCGTTGTATGCTCCGTCACCTTCATAAACGGGTTTCTTCTGATCATTAATTGTATTGTTCAATCCCTGATGGTAGTATCCTCCGGCATACAGGCTAAATGTTTCTGTAAGTGAATAAAGAACCCCTAACTCACCAAAAGCCGAAAAAGCTGTTTTTAAAGAAATATCCCCTTGCGGATGCGAGGTTAAGGTGGTAAATCCATGCTGTGGCATATTTTTCAGTTCGACATTCCACTGGCTGTAATACCCGGTGGTTGTAATGGAACCATCTTTCACTTTAAACTCGCTGTTTGTTGGAAAAGACGCCATCAATCCTACAGATGTCTGTAAAGTAAACTTTTTCCAAAAGAGTCGGTTCTGAAAAGCAACAGGGATGTCAATCAACATGGTTTTCTGCTGTTCCTTCCAGTTGCTGAAATAATTCCTGAACTCGTAATCTACACCTTCGGAATCGACCGATGGCAATCCTAACATAAAATTATCAAGAGAAGCTTCTGCCTTCATCGATTTAACACCTAAACCCGAAGAAAAGCCCCAGTTACGATGAAAGAAGTATCCATATCCGGCATTTATTGTAAAACCATTACCGTTTTCGTATTTCCCCTGGGTTAACGGGTACGATATGTTATGCATACCACCTCCCCCATTCAGGTAAAAATAATGACCGGCTGGTTGCTGGGCAAAACCAACCATGAAAATGAAAAGAACAATATTGATCAGAATTATTTTTTTCATTGGAGACTTCATTTCTTTTAAGCGAAAAAAGTTAGGAAAATACGACATCTTATTACTTGGTTATAGTTATTTTCTGATTGATTACATTACCATCTGCAGTATCAAGTCTTACAAAATAAACACCTGCAGTGTTTCCCGAGGTTATTGAATTTACAGTTTTCACATCTGCTGAGGACGAAATCTTTTCTCCAAGGTTACTGAAGACCGTCAACACAGCGCCTTTAAGCTGTTCATCGCTCAATCCGTCAATTTCGATATTGACTGTATTGCCTGTGAAAGCCGGATTTGGATAAGTCTTTAAGGATACCACTGACTTTATTGTAGCTGTGCTGAATGTCACCGGACAAATCTCCAACGTTTGGCCGGATACTGTTGTGACCACAGCATGGTATGTTCCCGATAAACCCTGAAGATCGTTGTAGAATTGGCCATTGGCTCCACCGATGATGGTTCCGTTTTTATACCATTGGTAAGAAGTAAATCGGTTTGAACTGTTATCAACCAGAATAACATCATTGAATTTTTTCACCAGATAAGCAGAAGTCAGATTGATTGTAAAGGTAAACTTATAAAGGTCGCTCGACACAATATCATTCTTAACCTGGAGAAAGGCATCGTAAGTACCATCTTTAACACCTTTGGGAATAGCGATTGAAACCGCATTTCCTGAAGGAAGCTGTGTAAAACCGATGTTTGAAAAACCGGCAGCCAAAGCTGCATCCGAAAATACAATTCTATAACTGTTGGCTGAACCTTCGAGTATGGTATATGGCAGCTGAAGGGCACCCCCATCGCAGCCGGGTTTAGGATTTTCCAGACTTAAACTGAGTTTTAATATAATGCTTGCGCCTGTAATTACATCGTTAACGGGAGCTATGTAATTACCAGCACCACTTCCTGTCAATGTATATGCAACCGTTATGGTTTTATTGTCACCTACAGAAGCATCGTTATAGTTAGCTGTTGCGGAAACCGAAACCTTGTCTTCCTCTCCCGTTACTAAACCACTTAACTGCCCCAGAGATATAATAGCAGCCGTGGTATTGCCATCATAATCCTTGCTTGTAACAACAACCGGATCGCTGATGGTTAACTGTTTGGCTGTGATGATTCCTGTATTCACAACATAACTGGCAGGTGTCTGATAATTTCCTTTGTCAGCGCCGGTTAAAACGTAGCTTACAGTTATTGCCTTACCTGTACCAACATTTGCATTATCGTAAAAAGCTGTAACTTCCAAATGGACATCCGCCCCCGAAGGTATTCCGCTGATTGCTCCCGGAGTTATGAATGCAACATTATTTCCATCGTAAGTTTTACTTGTTGTCAAAACAGGGGCTCCGATAGACAGCGATGCCTTATTGATGGTTAACGTTCCGTTTACATAATTGAAGCTGTAATTATTATCACTGCCGCCTGATACAACAATGGTATAGGTTCCGGCATTTACCGGGACAGATTCAACCGAAATTACAGGTTCGCTATCCAGTACCGAAGCATTTTCTCCATTTACAAAACCGCTGTATTGATAGGTTAAAGGAGGAACTGAACTGCCGTAAGTAATTTGAATATTATCCGCAGTAACGGTTAAGGATGCTTTGGCGACATTGATTGCAACGCTTTTCGAAACCACCTGATAGTTTACCAAATCGTCGGGAGTAAAAGTAACACTGAGCGATTGGGCATTTCCGGCACTTAAAATAGCTCCTGAGGCAGGTGTATAGGTAAATGTACCTGCAATGTTAGAAGTGGCGTTTAACTGGGCATCGCCAAGGGCTGTTCCATAAGTAATATCCACAGGTGAATTCCAGGTAAGAACAGGAAGTGCTTTTGCAATTGTCAGCGTTCCGTTTACATAATTGAAGCTGTAATTATTATCACTGCCGCCTGATACAACAATGGTATAGGTTCCGGCATTTACCGGGACAGATTCAACTGAAATTACAGGTTCGTTATCCAGTACCGAAGCATTTTCTCCATTTACAAAACCGCTGTATTGATAGGTTAAAGGAGGAACTGCAATTCCATATGTAATTTCAATATTATCCGCCGTAATGGTTAAGGGCGCTTTGGCGACATTGATTGTAACGCTTTTTGAAACCACCTGATAGTTTACCAAATCATCAGGAGTAAAAGTGACACTGAGTGTCTGGCCATTTCCGGCATTTAAAATTGTTCCGGCAGCCGGAGCATAGGTAAATGTTCCGGCAATATTCGATGTGGCATTTAACTGCGCATCGCCCAGGGAAGTTCCATAAGCAATATCAGCTGGCGTATTCCAGGTAAGAACAGGAACAGCTTTTGTAATGGTCAGCGTTCCGTTTACATAATTGAAGCTGTAATTATTATCGCTGCCACCGGATACAATAATATTATAGATCCCGGCATTTACCGGAACAGATTCAACCGAAATTACAGGTTCGTTATCCAGTATCGAAGCATTTTCTCCATTTACAAAACCGCTGTATTGATAGGTTAAAGGAGGAACTGCACTGCCGTAAGTAATTTGAATATTATCAGCAGTGACGGTTAGAGACGCTTTTGTAACATTGATTGTAACGCTTTTCGAAACAACCTGATAATTTACCAAATCTTCGGGTGTAAAAGTGACACTGAGTGTCTGGCCATTTCCGGCATTTAAAATTGTTCCGGCAGCCGGAGTATAGGTAAATGTCCCGGCATTGTTAGAAGTGGCATTTAACTGCCCATCGCCCAGAGCGGTTCCATAAGTGATATCGGCGGGCGTATTCCAGGTAAGAACAGGAACAGCTTTTGTAATGGTCAGCGTTCCGTTTACATAATTGAAGCTGTAATTATTATCGCTGCCTCCGGAGACAACAATGGTATAGATTCCGGCATTTACCGGAACAGATTCAACCGAAATTACAGGTTCGCTATCCAGTACCGAAGCGTTTTCTCCATTTACAAAACCGCGATATTGATAGGTTAAAGGAGGAACAGTACTTCCAAATATAATCTCAATATTATCAGCTGTAACGGTTAGAGATGCTTTTGTAACATTGATTGCAACGCTTTTTGAAACCACCTGATAGTTTACCAAATCGTCGGGTGTAAAAGTGACACTGAGTGTTTGGCCATTTCCGGCGATTAAGATCGTTCCGGCAGCAGGAGTATAGGTAAATGTCCCGGCAATATTGGATGTGGCATTTAACTGCGCATCGCCAAGGGCTGTTCCATAAGTAATGCCGGCTGGCGTATTCCAGGTAAGAACAGGAAGAGCTTTTGTAATGTCTGCGGTAAGACCGGTTGGCTGCTGCAAAGTATAATTGTCGATTACCGAAGCATCGCCTGTAAGTGTAAATCCAATAACCGTGACAGGTTTGTTTGTTCCGGCAGTTGCATCGGTGAAATTAGCTGCAGGTGTTCCCGAAAGCGTAACATTGTCGGGCGCTACTACGCCTGAAAGAACTGCTGTTCCGTTAAGAGTGGCTTGGGTGGTTCCGTCATAAACCTTGTCTTCTGCCGACAGGCCCTCAATAGTAAGTGTTTTCGGCTTTACGTTAAACGATTGTTCCACGGAAGGAGCCGGCCTAAATGCATGGTTACCCGGCTGACGGGCAATGATGGTGCATGTTCCGACAGATTTAAATGTTGCCTCATCGCCCGAAACGGTGCAAACATCGGTTGTCATGCTTATAAAAGTTACTGGCAGACCTGAAGAAGCTGTTGCAGAAAGCTTAACTACTGAGCCATAAACCTGATCGCCCGGATTATTAAAACTGATGGTTTGGCTACAGGTCGGTGTGACGCTATTCGACGGAGCAGATGCAGGTCCTTCGCCGTTTGCATTGGTCGCCGTTACTGTAAAGGTATAGCTCGTGCCATTGGTTAATCCAGTAACAATAATGGATGTAGAGGTTCCTTCAGCAATAATCCCGTCATTCGATTTCACTGTATATTTAACAATAGGAGAACCTCCGTCGGATATGGGAGGTGTAAAACTAACGGTTGCCTGCCCATTGTCAGCTGTAGCGGTTACATTGGCAGGTGCTCCCGGAACCCCGCTTAAAATTTCAAAAGTCTGCGACACCGTAGGAGCTGCCAGGTAAGTATCATTTCCGGCCTGGTCGGCATCAATTGTGCAGTTACCCGGCTTTAAAAAGGTCAGAATACCATCGGTTGTTACCGTACAAACGTCAGACGTAGCTGAAGTAAACACAGGATCAAGCCCTGATGTTGCAGTAGCAGTGAGCCTCGGAGACGTACCCATGGTTTGGCTTCCCGGATTATCAAAAGAAATGGTCTGACTTAATTTGCAATAAGTAAATTTATCCTTGTCGGTGATTTCACTGGTGCCATTGGCCGTGATAACGGTAACATCAACAGTGCCGGCGGATGCGGCGGGACTTACGGCTGTGATACGTGTTGCAGAATTTACAGTAAAGCTTTGAGCATTTATACTTCCAAACTTAACACCCTTTACACATTGAAAACCTGTACCATCAATAGTAACTGTAGTACCTCCGGTTACAGGTCCATTATCAGGTGATACTGATGAAACACAAAGAGGCTGATGAACATTGCTTATACCAACATTGTCGAGTGCTATCCAGTAAGTATAATTCCCGCAACAGGCATCTTTAGTTGATGATGTGATTTCAACACTGGTAATGTTTTTAAAAATGGCTTTTGCTGATAAGTCTATGGTTTTACCCTGTGAAGGAGTAAAACATATGGTAACACTTCCTTTCACATCCGATCCGTTTTTTGCTGTAAGTACAAGGTTCAGATTTGAACTATGCCTTTCCTGTATATCTATTTTATCCAGATTAAAACGTTCGCCGCTGGCTAAGAAAAGAGTTATCTTCTTTATACAATCACTCTTTGTGGTTACAACGTTTCCATTAAATCCCTTGTAAGGTGAAGTAATCCATGCCACAGGTTTCAGGTGCAGGTTAACTCCTTCGCTTTTCACCGAAAGCGTGTTATTGCCTTTCATATGAGAAATTACCGGAGTAATGTTACCTGTAACATTACCTGTAAAGTCAAACGTTTGAGACAACAAAGGAGAATTAAACAGCACGAAAATTGACAAAGAGATGGTAATTCTCGATTTTATTATACTTAAGAACTTGTTCATAATCATTAGAAGAGATAAGTTAGATTCTGATGCAAGTGTGCCTTTGCACTTGCTTTGTGATCAAAAATAAGCCAAATGAGAGCCCAATGGACTAAATTATTTGATCAAAGTATCAATTTTGTACACTTACGTATGTTTACAGAGGTTTTTTTATTTGGACCGTTATTAACGATCCAAATAAAATTATGAATATAGTGAATATGGAAATTCGTATTCCTAAAATTTTGCTAAATTTAAATCGCAAAGATTGTTAGCTCATTAAACTTTTAATTGTGATATGTCCCGGAAACTTTTTCTGCTGCTTTTTATAGTTTTTCTTCAAACGAAAGTTATTTATTCCCAGGACACAGCTAAACCTTGTGAAGGGTTATTTTGCTCCGAAACTCCGCTTAACCTTCAGCTTGAGCTTTATTTCGATTCGCTTCTGGCGGGAGGCGTTTCTGAAGCCACCCGATATAATGCCGTGCTTAAGATTTTCGATAATAATAAACTGGTGAAAACCATGCATATTGAATTATCGAAACGCGGACATTTCCGGAAATTTCCGAATATCTGCGATTTTCCGCCATTAAGAATGCATTTCGACCAGGAACAGGCAAAAGGAACCGTTTTCGAAAACCTGAATAAAATTAAAATTGTGACCCATTGTCAGAATAACGATTCGGCTTTTGACCAGTATGTTGTTCAGGAATATCTGATTTACAAGGCGTATAATTTAATTACCGATTTCAGCTTTAAAACCCGGTTGGCAAAAATCAGGTATGTCGATTTAAGCAAGAGCTTCCCCGATGTTGAAACCTATACATTTTTTATTGAAAACCCCGGAAGTCTTGAAAAGAGACTGAAAGGAACCTGTATTGATACAAAATATATATGGCCTAAAAATCTGGATCAGAAACAATATGCCCTGATGACGATGTTTCAGTACATGATGATCAACCAGGACTGGTCGGTTTCCCTGGCTCATAATCTTGAATTATTTGCGCTTAAGCCCGATTATAAAATTCTTCCCATTCCTTTCGATTTCGACATGTGCGGCATTATTGCCATCCCTTATAAAAGTCCTACGGTACCCTTCAAAAAAGGCGTAAAACCTGAAAGAACCTTTATGGGAAAAGATATTTCGAAAGAAAACATTATGGAAGCTGTAGAGATTTTGCGGAAACACAAAAACGAAATCATCAGAATTTTCAACACTTCGCCTTTGTTAACGCCACAAAACCGCAAAAATATAGTAAATCATCTCACCGATTTTTACGACAGTGTCTCCGATGCCAGTCAGATTGCCCGTTTATATGTAGGGCAGGATACCAATTACTGAGGTTATCTCCACTCGTGCTTAGGATAGCGACCTTTCAACTCTTTTTTAATATCGTGATAGGAGTTTTTCCAAAAATATTCCAAATCTCTGGTAATCTGCACTGGACGGCGACTAGGGGCCAATAACTCAAAAACCACGGGTACCTTTCCTTCTGCAACCGTTATGGGCAGAGGACAATCGTATAAAGCCTGTATTGTTTCCGACAAAATTACATCCCCTTTTTCATCATAGCGCAGTTTTACAGGCTTTTTACGATGAGGCAGCATTACAAATTCAGGGGCCACCACATTCACAGCCTCCGCTTGCTCATAACTGAGCCAGGATTTCAGAGCAGGCCAGATATTGCATTTCTGGATTTCTTTCAAGCTGCGGCATCTGTAAACACACTGTTGTATGATAAAATCCTTTTCTTCCTCATAAATTGCCGGAATACCATAATGCGGAGCATGTTGGGCAGCAAAATTTACTCGTCGGACATAATGTTCCACTTCCTCATCCCACTGCGAAAATGCTATTTCACTGTTGTGAATAGCTTTAGCGATTACCTGGGCAGCAATATCGTTGTCATCTATTTCGGCGTACTCCCTTTTTAAAACAAGTTGATTCCTTGATAATTCTATGGTCTTGACAACACGGTTTGTCTCTTTATTAAAAGAATAGGAAATAGTTTTATCTATATTGGAAAGAAACTCTTCCGATAACCATTCCGGTTCAATTGCTGTCACTTTTCGCAAAAAAGTCTGAGTTCCGGTAGGCGATTTGGTCTCTTCAATGTCGTTCACCACCATAAACCGGGCATCCTGCACCGAACTGTCGCGGTGGAGCTGACCGCTGCGTCCTTCCATCATCTGACAGGTTGGGGAGTTGAGCCGGTGCCTGATAGCCAGGTAATCGCTAAACCCTGCAAATATACATTTACGCAGCTTGAAAGCCTCCGTGTGATCAATTCGTTCTTTTGGTAAGTCGTGTTTTTTTACTGAAGCTTTATCAAGGATCTGAATTGCCAGTTTACCAATATCGCGTGCTTTTGCTGAATTAATTCCCAGGCGGCTGCAATCGGACGACCTAAACTGGTGAGCACCTGCCCAAAGCCATGCATTTAATTCAAAAATCAGATCGGAACCACTGTGACCAAACAAATCGAGCCGTTCCTGCTTAAATACCGTATCATTCAACGGATTTATGAAACCCGACGATTGTGCAATGGCAACCAACAAAGCAGCAGAGGCAAGACATTCCTCTTTTTCTGCTTCAACCAGCATCCGGGCAAACCGTGGATGAACTTTTAAATATGCCATTTTATGGCCCAAAGTAGTAAGTCTGCCATTGCTGTCTACAGCCGTTAACTGTTGAAGCAATTTAAAGGCATTGTCTAAAGCTGTTTTTCCGGGAGCTTCAATCCATGGAAAACTTTCCGGATTCTCATCTGCTGCAAGTAAACCTAAAATTGTTTCGGACAAATCCAACCGGTGAATCTCAGGAACATTGCTCTCAGCCCGGTGTTCGTGACTGAATTCGGACCAAAGTCTAACCGATACTCCAGGAGCAACACGGCCAGCTCTTCCTGAACGCTGGTCGGCCGAGGATTTGCTTATTTGTTCCGAAAACAAGGTATTGAGTCCTCTTTTTGGATCGAAACGGGAGATCCGGGCCAATCCGCTGTCGATTACCAGTGTTATCCCTGGAATGGTAATGGATGTTTCGGCCACGTTGGTTGTTACAATAATTTTTCGTCCTCCGGTTTGTACAGCCTTGTCCTGCTCCGATCCAGGCAGCGAACTATACAATGGGTAAACTTCTAGGTGAAGCAATCGCGTTCGGGTCCGGATAGCATCGATTGTTTTTTTGATTTCGTAAACTCCCGGCATAAACACCAGCGCGCTGCCTCCGGTAAATTCTGGTAAAACCAATTCCAAAGTATTCGCAGCCGATTCCCACACTGCTTCATGAGGTTTAGGCTGATGATATTTGAGTGTTACGGGATAATGCCTGCCTTCGGCCTTTAATATAAATGCATTTGTAAGCATATTGCTCACTTGGGCTATATCGAGCGTCGCCGACATGACGATTATTTTCAGATCCGGTCGTTTTTCCTTCTGCAACTTAATTGCAAGCGCCAGACTCAAATCTGTTTCAAGATGCCGCTCGTGAAACTCATCGAAAACCAGAGCGCCAATATCAGTTAATTGATCATGATTGAGCAAACGGTTTAATAAAATCCCTTCAGTAACAAACAAAATGCGGGTATTGGCCGACTGTCTGCTTTCGAGTCTTACCTGATAACCAACTTCCTGTCCGGCAGCACCCCCTCTTTCACCGGCAATAAAATTCGCCAGCATACGGGCAGCAATCCTACGCGGCTGCAACACAATTACATTTTTCGACGCAGGTAAAACATCATCAATCAGGAATTGTGGCGTGAGCGTAGATTTACCGGAACCTGTGGGAGCAAACATGATTAATTGATTTGTCTCCTCCATTTTCTGGCAAAACTCCTGGCGTATTTTGAAAAGGGTAAGATTTTCTTCCATAATTCGCAAAGATAGGAAAAATGGATAGTCGATAGTCCATAGTCGATAGTTGATAGAAAACAGCCAAAAAGATTATCGACCTGAATTTTTGCACTGGTATCGATTTTAGACTATCGACCATCGACCATCGAGGCTCTGTTGTATATTATTGTTGATATTAATAGAATCACAATTGCGGCGATATTAAGCATAAAGCCCTTTTTAGCATTTTTTCACGCCGCCAAAAATAATTCAATTTGATTAACCCAGGGCGCCGCTTCGCTTTGCCCCGGGCTGAATTACCCAAGGCCTTCAGCCTTAAAAAACATAAAAACAAAACTACATTTCTGTACAACATAGCCACCGTCGACCATTGTCAATCAACTTGTATATGTATTGGGCCATCGTCTATCGACTTGTATTCCGCATTCGGCCGTGGTCCGTTGTCTGTCGACTGTCGGCTGAATTATTCTCCCATTTTAAACTTCAGGCAAAAAAATTTGTTATATGCATATAACTTGAAAAAGCCTTCTGAAATACTAATTAAATTTTTTACCCATGGACAAAGTACGTGATATACTTAAAAGGAAAGGATCGGACTATTTTTATGTTCAGCCTGAGAATTCTGTTTTTGAAGCGCTTGAAACGATGGCCAGGAAAGATATTGGTGCCGTTATGGTGGTCGAAAACGGTGAATTGGTCGGTATGTTTACGGAAAGGGATTATGCCCGGAAGATTGTGCTGCATGGTTATACATCGAAAGAAGCCAAGGTGGGCGACTTTATGACAAAAGCACTTTATACGGTTTCGTCGGAGACAGGTATAAACGACTGTATGGAAGTAATGACGGCTAAAAGAATACGGCATTTACCGGTTTTGGACAAGAACAGAATTGTGGGTTTGATTTCTATCGGCGATGTGGTTAACTCACTTATTCACATGCAAGGAGAGACTATCAAGGACCTTGAAAATTATATTTATGGAGGAAAGATGTAGGTTTTACTACATCTTCCTTCCTTATTTTATAAGGCCTAAGGCTACTTTTTACTGAAAGCTTCAAACTCCCGGTTCATATATTTATCATCGGCAAAACCACCAGCTTTGATCAATACCAAATGCTTAAAGGTAACCGATTCTCCTTTTTTCAGATTCATAAATCCTTCGGCATCAGCAGAGTTATAAACTTTGCTTCCGATGTTATTTACCGAAAACAAACCATAGCCGCGGGCATGCCAGTGAGCCGGATAGCCAAAGTTTTTGGGATGATCGAACATGCAAATCGAAATGGAATCTTTATCCTTCACTGCCGACAAAGCAACCCATTTTCCCCTCGTTCCCCAAACATCATCCTTTTCTTTGCCTTCGCTGCTGCGATAAGCTCCGTTAACACCTTCATTATTTAAAACAGGAACTTTGGTAGGTTTGCCTGAAGCATCTGTAAACACCTCGGGTTTATTACTGGGTTGTTCAAAAGCTCTGTCAACGCGCATGGCATACATACCTTCCTTGTTATCGCCAAATTTCACATCGGTATTGGCAGTAAGTTTTGTAATGCGTATGATTCGGCGGGTTTTGCTGTCGCCTGAAAAAACAAACGATGTTTCTTCAGTTAGCAAAATATTTTTGTTAATATCCACCCAGTTGCACTGAACTGTTAAGGTTCCTTCCTTAGCACCATTAGAAGCTTTCACAACTTTGGTATGGACAATCGATCCAAACTTGGGTTTGTCTTTCTCAGCAATGGCATAGGAGTTATTCCAGAAATCGAGTCCATTTACATCGCCGTAATTGAACCACAAACCCACATGATGCGGATGGTCAACTCTTTCGCCCGGTTTTGGATCAAGAGGGAAACCACGGGTTACAGTTGTACCCTTTGAAGTTGCAATAGGCCATAGAACAGGCTTCTCGAGTGTAGTTGGATAAATATAGGATGTGAAAAGTTTCCCGTCCACATAAACTTCCACTTTCCGGTCCTTGTCGAGTGTCACAAAACTAACACCTTTGCTGCTGACTTTATTTTGCTGCGCAAAAAGCGGAGAAATACACATCAGAAGCATTATAGCAAAATATAATTTTCTCATATTGATAGTATTAGATGTTGAATTACAAACAAAGAATCGGCATATCCCAAAGGTTACGCCGATTCTTGAAGCATTAATTCTTAGTATTTGAAAACTTTATCACCAGCCATTACCTGCTGGGTCTTTTCGTCGAAAGTTGTTCTCATGCCAGTACGGAAGGCTGCATTGGCCATGATACATGCAATTGCATGATTGAAACCAGCTTCTACAGGAGCGTGAGTTTTAACATTATTTGCGCGTACGCACTCCATGAAATTACGCATGTGTCCCGAGGTTAAGCTGTCGCCACTGGTATTGGCAGCTGTTTCAACCGAAACTTCAGGTAATTTAAACGATTCGAGCTTATTTGCTTTCATGTTCATGGCTTTGGCTTCTCTTTCGGACAAACCGCCTTCAGAAGAAATCATATTGGTATCGAGGTTTAACATCCCACCGTTGGAGTAGTAAAGTTCCTTGGTACCGCCTGCAGAGTTGCTGAAACGGGATGAATAAACTACCTGGAATCCTTTTTTCTTATCGTTTGCAGGACCATAGTCGAACACTGCTGTCAGGGTATCGGCATTTGATCTGCCGTCCTGCCACTGATAAATACCACCGTTTGCTGCTACGCTGCGCGGATAAGATAAACCTGTGAACCAATGCACTGTGTCAATCTGGTGACTCATCCATTGTCCGGGAATACCCGATGAATATGGCCAGAAAAGACGATACTCGAGATATTTACGAGGATCCCAGCTCTCAGCAGGACGGTTCATTAAAAAGCGCTTCCAGTCGGTATCACTTTCTTTGATAGTAGCTACAAGTTCCGGTCTTCTCCAGCGTCCCGGCTGATTTACATTCCAGCACATTTCAACCATCACAATATCGCCGAATTTACCCGATTTGATATAATCGTTAGCAGCAATATAGTTAGCGCCACTTCTGCGTTGAGAACCAATCTGAACAACAATTCCGGCTTCTTTAACTGCTTTAAGAGCAGCTTTTGCATCATCCATGGTTTCGGCAAAAGGTTTTTCGCAATAAGCGTGCTTCTTGTTTTTTGCAGCCTCCGCCAGATGTAATGCATGTTGAAAGTCGGCAGTACTTATAATAACAGCATCAATGTCTTTTCTTTGGTAAAGCTCGTCGTTATTTCTGCACAAGGCAAGATCCCAACCGGCTTTGTTTTTGATGTGCGCTTTTCCTTCCTCACGACGAACACTCCAGAGGTCGCTCAATGCTACCATTTCGAAGTTAAGTTCTTTGGCATGATCCATAAAACATGGGAAGAGCGTACTTCTGAAACGGTCGGAAAATCCGACTATTCCTACTCTAACCTTGTCGTTGGCACCCAGAATTTTGCCATAACTTTTAGCCGAAAAGCCGTAGGCTGCTCCGCCAACTGTAACGCCAGCCGCACCCGCAGCTACTTTTTTAATAAAATTTCTTCTGTTTTCCATTGTTGTGGTGTTTATCTAGTAGTTAAAGATTTCTGATTTTCATGTTTCTGAAGGAAACAAGGTTGCCATGATCCTGCAAAAGGATTCTGCCCTTGGGAGCTTCTCCGAAATTAGGTTTATCCTTGAATTTGCTTAAAGCTACTATATCGCGGAATTCTTTGCTTCCTCTTTCATATTCCAAAACTTTAAAACCATTAAGCCAGTGTTCCACATGGTTGTTTTTAGAAACAATGCGGGCCTGATTCCAGTTGCCGATAGCATTTGGACGTTTACCTTTGGCAGCAGGAATCAAATCGTAAAGTGAGGCGAGGGTGCGGTTACCATCGCGCCCCATTTTAGCGTCGGGATGCTTGGCATCGTCAAGCACCTGATATTCCAGTCCAAGAGCTCCACCCTGCTCAACTACATAGTATTTCAATCCGCTGTTGGCACCTTCAGTAAGTCTGAATTCGAATGTCAGTTCAAAGTTGCCATATTCGTCAACTGTTACAATATCGCCACCACCATCACCGGGGAAAATAGACAGGGTGCCGTCTTTAATTTCCCATCCATTTTCGGGAAACTTATCTTTATTAGCTCCTCTCCATCCTTTTGAGGATACGCCATCAAACAACAGCTGCCATCCATTTTTCTTTTCGTAAGCAGTAAGCGTGTTTGGAATATAATTTAACTGAGCTATTTCAACTTTATCTTTTTTGCGGTTAGCTTCAAGATTTTCAGTCATAATCCGGATGTTTCTCCATTTAACCTGAGTTCCGGGTTTTTTATTAGCGCCAATCCCGTGAACCTGAAGTGCAATAAAACCGGTTGCAGTAAGATTATCAACGATGTCAGCCGTTGGTATTCCGTTTATCCATGTTTTAATGTTAGAACCAATGGCTTCAACCCTGTATTTATTCCACTGATTATTTTTGAATGCCTTTTTTCCTTCAGGATTGCTTTCCATGGTGTATAGCCAACCACGGCGGCCTTCATCATAAATTCCACCGCTCCAGGCACGTTTGGAAGGGTCAACCTCCACCTGGTAGCCATGCACCCTGCCATTCTGGTATTCGGGCATACTGTTGCTGCGGAACTGAACTCCCGAGTTCATGGATGTATCCACCATTAACTCAAGCTCAAGAATGAAATCGCCATAATTCTTCTCAGTACATAAGAAACTGTTTGGAGAATTTGAAACAGTAGTCCCGACAATCACGCCATTTTCTACAGCATATTTGGCTGTTCCTCCCTTCTGTGTCCAGCCGGAAAGATCTTTACTATTAAAAAGTTCTATCCATCCCTTTTTCTGAGCCGATAATGTTAATGCTGAAGATAGCATCGTTAGTACCAAAATCCATTTATTAAATCTGATTGAATTGTTAAAAACCGAAATGAGTCGTTTCATACAGTTAAATTAATTAATAGTTTTATTTAGTAAATCTCTCATTATGAAAGTCGTGTGCGTACACGAGTTTCATAAAATCATAATTCCTAATGTAGAAAAAAACCTTTTATAATAATTGAAGTAGGGAATAATTTTCAATAAAAAAGAGATAAAGTTCAGAACCTTATCTCTTTCTTTTAATTTCTTTGAATAATAGCTAAAGAGGAGTAACTGTAAATTCCAGATCGTTAAATGAACCACCGCTGATTGCTAAAGGTATTATAGCTAAACCAGAACAAGTAAAGTCGAATGTTCCGGAAATCTTCCTGTTAGCCATATCAACTTTTGTAAGAATTACCTTTCCGGATATGCCCGTATAAATATCGCTTGCCGAGGAATTAATTCCTGCTTTTTTATAAACCAGGGCACATTTTTGTTCATTTATGCTGAATTCATATGTATCCGGTGTATCTCCAAAAATTGTCATAACAACCATTTCTCCGGTTAAAGATGTTCCGGTGATTGTAAATACACTTCCCGTAAGATTTGTGACCCTGATATTTGCAACCCAGCTTTTCCCGCTTATTTTAGCACTAAGCTTATTAATTGTATCCGAATCTTTTTTACACGACGCCATTACCAAAGTAACAGCAACCAGCAATACCACTAATTTTTTCCCCATATCATTTGTGTTAAAATATTTCCTGATACGGCGAAAAAAAAATTTCGTTGCTTTTTAGACCGTTAATCTTGTTTTACCGACTTTTGAGGTGAAAACACCCAGATAAATCCCATCAGAGCACCTATAAACATACTATTCAGTGGCTTACTTGTTAAAGGGCATGTACCCGATGTACATCCAATAAAATAGTAATATAAAAATCCTATCCCTGCTCCTATTCCAATACCCATTCCGTATTTCAAAGGTTTTCTGTCGTTTATATATGCAAATAATTTTTTCATAACATATTTACTTATTTAAATATTTACATGCAAATATACGAAGTTTTACCCAAATGGAAATTAATAATCACAGGTTAAAATTAAATAGCTGTATCCTTGAGAATTACATCGTGAGCGCCACCTTCGACAATAGAAGTGGAAGATACCAGTGTAATTTTGGCTTTTGACTGCAGTTCGGGCAAAGAGACCGAGCCACAGCTGCACATCGTAGATTTTATTTTACCAATGGTAATTTCAAGATTGTCTTTTAATTTACCGGCATAAGGAACGTAGCTGTCAACTCCTTCTTCAAATTTAAGACTGTCGCTTCCACCAGAATCGTAACGTTGCCAGTTACGGGCTCTGTTGGAACCTTCGCCCCAGTATTCCTTTACATAGTTGTTGCCAATTTTCAGTTTTTTGGTCGGACTTTCGTCAAAGCGGGCAAAATAGCGGCCCATCATCAAAAAGTCGGCACCCATTGCCAAAGCCAGAACCATATGGTAATCCTGTACAATGCCTCCGTCGCTGCAAATTGGGACGTAAACGCCTGTTTTTTCAAAATATTCATTCCGGGCTTTAGCAACTTCAATAATTGCAGTAGCCTGTCCACGGCCAATACCCTTCTGCTCGCGGGTTATACAAATGGAGCCGCCACCAATTCCAACTTTAATAAAATCGGCGCCTGCATCCACCAAATACTGGAATCCATCCTTGTCAACAATATTTCCGGCACCAATCTTTACTTCACCGTTGTATTTTTCTTTCACATATTTAATGGCCTCGTATTGCCACTCCGAAAATCCGTCGGATGAGTCGATACATAATATATCTGCACCTGCTTCCACCAGGGCAGGAACTCTTTCTTCATAGTCGCGGGTGTTAATCCCTGCTCCTACCATGAGTTTTTTATTTACATCGAGCACCTCGTAAGGGTTTTCTTTGTGGTCGTCGTAGTCCTTACGAAAAACAAAATATTGAAGGTTCTGATTTTCATCTATGATTGGAAGGGTATTCAATTTGTGGTCCCAGATAATATCGTTGGCCTGGCTAAGTGATATTCCAATCTTACCAACTATGAGGCTGGAATAAGGAGTCATGAATTCACTTATCTTTTTTGAAGCGCGATCGGTATCAACACGATAGTCGCGACTGGTAACTATGCCGAGGAGCTTTCCATTGGAGGTTCCATCGTGCGTAATACCAATAGTAGAGTGACCGGTACGGGCTTTTAGCCTGATTACATCTTCCAGGGTATTTTCGGGTGTAAGATTTGCATCGCTGATAACAAACCCTGCTTTGTATTTTTTTACTTTCCTTACCATCTCTGCCTGGGTGTCGATGGGCTGAGAACCAAATATAAACGACAACCCTCCATTACGAGCAAGGGCAATTGCCAGATTATGGTCTGAAACTGACTGCATTATAGCCGAAACAAAGGGTATATTTAACTCTATTGCCGACTTTTCGCCATTTTTAAACTTCGCAATTGGTGTTTTTAACGACACATTTCCAGGGGTGCAGTTCTTCTTCGTTAAATCGGGGATGAGAAGATATTCGCTGAAGGTTCGAGAAACCTCGTTTATATAATGAGCCATATGGGTAAGTATAAAAATTTCGCAAAGTTAATTCTATAGAAATTAACTGGCAAATGGATTTTAAATATTATTTCGGAAGAACACAGATTAATATAAAAACAAACGGCGGAATTGCGCTCCGCCGTTAAATATTATCTGTCTTTATAATGAACTGTTGAAGCAGCCCTTAAACGTTCGGCAGCCTCTTCGGGCATAACCGGATTGATTATATTTCCTCCGCCCGATTCAAAACCTGCGAGATATTTAAGTTTATCGGGCGAACGCAGCGGCGGATAAAATTCGATATGAAAATGAAAATCGTTATTCTCCGGGGTATTTTCAGTGGGTGCATTGTGCATCATGGTAATATTAGGGAACGACATCTCGAAAAGATTATCGAACTTCACAATCATATCCTTATGCATCTGAGCCAGAGATTTCAGTTCTTCATTTGTAAATTCGGTAATGCGCGCTACATGGCGCTTCGGAACAATATAGGTTTCGTAAACAAAACGTGCAAAGAAAGGTATAAATGCTACAAAATGATCGTTCTCATGAACAATACGATTCTCTCCCATTTCATACTTTACCATGTCGCAGAATAAACAGCCGCCCTTTTCCTTCCGGTAAATTGCAGTTGACTCTACTTCTCTTTCCAGAATTTTAGGTACATAACCTGTTGCATAAATCTGACCGTGGGGATGAGGATTGGAAACACCAATAGCTTTTCCTTTATTTTCAAAGATCAATACATTTTTAATAATCGGATTTGATGCCAGTGTTTCATATTCAGTGCGCCACAGCTCATAAACATCCTCGATTTCGGAAAGCGACATCTCAGCAAGTGTTGTATTGTGCTTTGGAGTAAAACAAATTACACGGCAAGTTCCAAAAACAGGCTCCACGTGCTCGAAGTGTCCAATACGGTGAACCGCGGGAGCATCGAACGAAAAGGATGCAAAGTCGTTAGTGAATGCATAAGGCTTTGTGTAATTGGGGTTTTGATTTCCCGAAGCTCTGGTAACGCCAGGGCATAAGTAACACTTGGGGTCAAAATCGGGTTCCTTTTCTTCCGACTGGCTCACACGTGCTCCTGACCATGGGCGTTCGTTTGTAGTGGCTGCAATTATTACCCACTCACGTAAAACAGGATGCCACCTGCGTTCCCAGTTGTTTTTTAATTCGGCCATAAATTTATGTTTTTGAGACTTATAAACTTTTATAATTTTAAAAACTTCAAAAGTATCAATTTTTACAGTAACGAAAAATATCAGCTCCCCTGCTATTTAAACAATTTGTATATTTTTGAGAAAAAAAGTTTACTATGTTTTCGACACTCAAAAATAACCGCTGGTTTTTTATCCCCTATCTTCTCACAGCATTGTTAAGTTTTTCCATAATCCTTATATTCTCAAAGGCTTCTGTACATTTGTATTTAAATTCGTTCTATTCTGATTTTGCTGATTTCTTCTTCAAATACCTGACCATCTTAGGAGATGGAATAATTATTCCTTTCCTTATAATAATACTGGTTTTTATACGCTTCCGGTATGCTTTTTACCTGCTGTGTTCCTATGCAGTCTCGGGAATCTTCACTCAAATATTGAAAAGAAGTTTTTTTATGCATGAACCCAGACCAACCAGATTTTTTGAAGGAATTGCACAACTCCACCTGGTTCCGGGAGTAGACCAGTTGAGTATGAAAAGTTTTCCATCGGGACATTCAACCACAGCTTTTGCCATCATGGTATGCTTTGCCTTGCTGGTCCGGAACAATGCTTTGAAACTCCTGTTCTTTGTTTTTGCTGCATTAATAGCATATTCGAGAGTTTATCTGTCGCAGCATTTTTTAAATGATATTCTTGCTGGATCGTTTATAGGTACATTTACAGGTTTGTGGCTGTATCAGGTAGTCATGCCTTTACAATGGAACTGGCTGGACAGGAATGTGATGAGTTTGAAAATGGTTAGATAGGATAGTCGATAGACGACAGACTTCAGTCGATGGCCAAATACAGAATATAAATAGTCGATAGACGTCAGACGTCAGACGACGGTAAAATGCAGAATTCAAATAGTCAACAGTCCACAGACTTCAGTCGACAGCCAAATACAGAATACCAATAAGTCGACAGACGTCAGACCACAGTCGACAGTAAATACAGAATATAAATGTCCAGGGAGGCTATGTTGCATAGTAATGTAGATCAAATACAATGCTCTTGTCCTTTTGTCATGACACAAAAGGACCAAAAAGTCTAGGCTTCCTGGAAATTTGCTAAAAATAATAGTTTTGGCTACTGCGGGGGTAA
>JAJYAG010000203.1 GCA_021779665.1 Bacteroidota bacterium
TCCATCGACCGCGGCGAGCGCTTCCAGGTCAAGCGCATCACCGTCAAGCCGGGCGCACGCCTGTCGCTGCAACTGCATCATCATCGGGCCGAACATTGGGTGGTGGTAAAAGGCACGGCGCAGGTGACGCGCGGCGACGAGGTGTTTGCCCTGCAGGAAAACCAGTCGGTCTACATTCCCCTAGGTGTCCGGCACCGCCTGGAAAACACCACGAATGCGCCGCTGGAAATCATCGAGGTGCAATCCGGGTTGTATCTGGGCGAGGACGACATCGTCCGCTTCGAGGACGGCTACGGGCGCAGCTAGGAGGAGGGGGACAAAAAAATGGAAAAAAACGGCCAGTTGCAAAAGTTTTTTTTACTTTGTTGGCTGTTTATCACAGACGGGTTTCGGCTTAAGGGTTACGTGTTGGGAAATTACTGGCTTCGAACGCGTAAATTGATTTATAATTAAGTGTTAAATGAGAGTAGCTATTATCGATCTGGGGACAAATACCTTTAATTTGTTAATTGCCGATGTTCACGAAAATCAGTGGACACAGGTTTTTAAAATCAAGGAAGGTGTTAAACTCGGACAGGGCGGCATAAACAAGGGTTTTATTGTTCCTGAGGCTTACGAAAGAGGTATTGCTGCTTTATCACGGCATTATGACAGAATAAAGCAATATAATGCAGTAAAAGTATTTGCTTATGGAACGTCGGCTCTTCGCGATGCAGTAAATGGTAATGAATTTATTTCGGATGTAAAACAAAAATTCGGATTCGATATAACCCTGATTTCGGGCGATAAAGAGGCCGAACTGATATACAAAGGAGTGCGGCAAACGGTAAGCTCCATTACTGAAACCTTTCTTATTCTCGATATTGGCGGGGGTAGTAACGAATTCATCATTGCCGGTCAGGATCAGTTTTACTGGAAGGAAAGCTTTAAGCTGGGTATGGCCCGGCTGATGGATAAGTTTTCGCCTCCTGACCCGATTACTCCTGAACTGATAACCGAACTCGAAAGATATTTTGAAAGCGAACTCACAAGCTTGTTTGATGCGGTAGAGAAATATTCGCCGGTTATTCTGGTGGGCGCTTCAGGTTCGTTCGATTCGCTTGTGAACATGTATTATTCTGATATTTATTCAAACGAAGAAGTGTTACCGGCATCGCAGGAGATCGATCTGGAGATTTTCAGGCACATGCATGATAAGCTGATACATTCGGTGCGGGCCGAGCGTGAAAAAATGAAGGGTCTGGAACCTGTCCGCCGCGATATGATTGTGGTGGCAGTGGTTTTTGTGAATTATATTTTAAAGCGGTTGAAAATTCAGAAGTTATATCAATCGTCGTATTCCCTCAAAGAAGGTGCTTTGTGGGAAGTGATGCAAAATATGTAAATTTGTTTTTTAAATTTTATAAAGAGTTATGGCCAAGATTTTAGTGATCGACGACGAACGCAGCATACGCAATACCCTGAAGGAAGTACTGGAATACGAAAGTCACCAGGTTGAAGTTGCCGCCGATGGGCTGGAAGGCCTTGAGGCCTTTAAGAAGGGTGGGTTCGACGTGGTGCTTTGCGATATCAAAATGCCCAACATGGACGGCATGGAAGTACTCGAAAAGCTTTTCGAAACGAGTTCCGACACGCCGGTGGTGATGGTTTCGGGTCATGGTAACATCGATACCGCTGTGGAAGCCATTAAGAAAGGTGCTTTCGATTTCATTGAAAAGCCGCTCGATCTGAACCGGTTGCTGATCACCATCCGTAACTCTCTCGACAAATCCACGCTGATCACCGAAACCAAAGTTCTGAAGAAGAAAGTATCAAAAACCTTCGATATAGTTGGAAATTCCGAAGCCATCAACAGGGTGAAGGAAATGATCGACAAAGTTGCTCCTACAGAAGCCCGCGTACTTATTACTGGTAAAAACGGGACAGGAAAGGAACTCGTTGCCCGCTGGCTGCACGAAAAGAGTCCCCGTGCCGGAGCTCCTTTTATTGAAGTGAACTGCGCCGCTATTCCATCCGAACTCATCGAAAGTGAACTTTTCGGTCACGAGAAAGGATCGTTTACCTCGGCTTATAAGGACCGTAAAGGTAAATTCGAGCTTGCCATTGGCGGCACCCTGTTTCTCGACGAAATTGGCGATATGAGTCTTTCGGCTCAGGCCAAAGTTTTGCGCGCCCTCCAGGAAAGCAAAATTACCCGTGTGGGTAGCGATAAGGAAATAAAAGTTGATGTCCGTATTGTGGCAGCTACCAATAAAGATCTCAAGAAAGAGATAGAGCAGGGCAATTTCCGTGAGGACTTATATCACCGCTTAAGTGTTATCCTTATCAATGTGCCGTCGCTGAACGAGAGAATTGACGATATACCTTTACTTGCCAATCACTTTATCGATTTAATATGCAACGAATATGGTATGCCAAAGAAATCCATTTCTCCGGATGCCATTGAAGAATTGCAGAAGATCACCTGGACAGGCAATATACGTGAGTTTCGCAATGTGCTGGAGCGGTTGATCATTCTTTGCGATAAGGAAATCACTGGCAACGATGTTTTGTCGTATGCACAGCCCATCTCAAAATAAAGTCAGGTCTCAATACCCCGGTCTTAAAATTTATGAAGTCGGGTGGCTTAAGGAAGCGACATGGTAGTGCCTCCTTTTGTCTTTGTAGCCCGCGATTACCGGGAATTTTACGGTGAAGCCATTCTCCAGCACGGATATGGGCATTATCTGCAGTTTCGGAAATACGGAGCCTGGAAGTATTATTTTTCGATAGCGCCCAAAAGCATTCTGGCAGCTTTACGTAAAGATGATTACGATCCTGTTGAAGTAGAAGCCAACCAGTTAGCCCACGCATATTTTGGCGAAGCGTCCCTGATGGGAGGGAGATATTTTCCATTGCGATAAACCTGTAATTACCGTGAACTGTCGACTATCCTTTTCTGTATTAGCTATGGACTAAAGTCTATCGACCATCGACTTCCCTATTGTATTTGCTGTGGACTGAAGTCAGATGACCGAGGACTAACCTATTTCAATCCATCCAGCCACACCAGCGACTTTACAGCCCAGGGCAATACTCCGCTGCCGTGGTTTACCCCGTCTAAAAGCACAAGCTGAACCTTTGTTTCATCAACGCCAAGGTCTCTGAACTTTGCAACAATATTTTCCGACTCAAATGTGGGTACCGTCGTATCGCTCTTTCCATGGACAAAAAGCAGTTTCCCTTTCACATTCCAGGCATCAATGCTGTTTTGGAGCAACTCATTGCGTAGGTCAGCGAATTTACTGTCGGTAGCAAATCCCTGGATCATTTCAGGGGTCATGAGCCGAGATATGGTATCATTCAGCGCCGAATTAATGCTGCCGATATTTGTTTGTCCATTGAGCAGGCCGGGTATTTTATCAGCATACACCTTATTGAAATAAGTGGTCAGCGAGGTGTTCATAAGACCATTGCGTAGGTGCGATTCAATAAAATAGGGCAGATATGCAGGTGAATTGTAGGTATTCAGCGAAAGAATATGTTTGGCTACATCGGTAAGATTATAGGCACCAGCCCCGCAACTTGCGGCAACATGCTCCAGACCGGTGGTATTGTTTTCTTCAAGCGTTTTAAATGCCGAAAGTGTTGCCCATCCTCCCTGTGAATATCCTAAAAGAGACAGTTTGCCATTAGATGTGGCCTCTGTGGGTTTCTCCTTTAATATTTCCTGGCAGGCTTTTATCAGATTTATTACCGAGGCATCGCTACTTTCGCGATGGTAATACGGGTGAAGAATGTTATTCGAAGCGCCGAATCCAATATAATCGGGAATTGTCACGATATAGCCCATCCCCGATAAATTCTCAAGCAGGGCAAACTGCTCGTTGGTGATATTTTCGCTGGGAGCGCCTGCATTGGATGTATTGGTTCCATTCTGAAAGCTAATTATAGGGTAGCTCCCTGCTTTTTTAGGAATACAAACTAAACCTGAGGCAATCACTTCATTATTATTCAGTTTGGTTTTGTACTTTACTTTATAAATCTCCACATCCGAGAGATTGCTGAAGTTCAGTTTGCTGATCTCAGGATAAACGATCGAAATCAAAGCAAAGGCACCCTGAATATTTTGTGCCGCAACAGAACTTACCTTCTGGTAACTGACAAGCGTTTCGTGTTCAGACTTCTGTGTTTCATCATCCTGATCCTTACACGAATGCAATACTAAAGGAATGGTGAACAGAAGAAAAAGATGACACAAATTTAAGTGATGATGTTTTGTATATGAGTGCATAATAATTTCCTATTGAATTAGTAAACAAAGCCGGCTCTCTCTTCTGCCGGAAGTTACGATAGAACAAGAAACGTGCTATAAGGTTTATCAATCGGGCATTTTAGGAAAATAAAACTTCTTTTCTCTGATCCCTGCAGTCCTCTTTAAGGTTTGATTTCAATGGGTGTTCCAATTTTTACGGTTGCGTAAAGCTCGTCAATTTCGCGGTTGGTTAATGCAATGCAGCCGAATGTCCAGTCTTTTAACAGGTGAAGACGCCCAAACCAGGCACGTTTGTTATTTAGTCCGTGGATCTTTATCAAGCCTCCGGGTTTTTTCCCCAGTTTGGCTGCATGCTCAATATCATGCTTGTTTGGATACGATATCCCCAGGTTCTTATAATATCCGCTGTTTGGATTTTTATCATTTATATAGTACAATCCTTCAGGCGTTTTCCGGTCGCCTTCCACCTCTTTTGCACCTTTGGGATTGCGACCAATGGAAATCCGGTATGTTTTCATCAACTGCCCTTTGGAATAGATATGTAGTTTTCTTTTCCCTTTTTCAACAACAATCTTATCGATTACCACCGATTTATCTAAAGGTTGGCCTGGTTTGAGGAGCAGGAACAGACTTCCTGAAATTACAATTAATGCAAGAAGGAGAATTTTACCTTTCATGAAGAGTCAGGTTGTTTTGGCAGGTAAATTTAGGCTTAAAAAGAAAATTTCAAAATGGTTGTCGGACTTACTTATTTCAAGGCTCAATGAAACAGAAGTTTGCAGCCCGTGCGTTGCTGTTGCACCGAGCTGCAAATTCATTTGCTTTTATACGGCCATGGACTGTGACTCAACTTTCTGGTCACTTCCATTCATCTGACTTATCCAGTTTTCGTTGTAGCTTACCATCCAGTTTACGTTAAACCTGTCGGTACACATCCCGAAATAGTCGCCCCAGAAAGTCTGGCTCATTGGCATACTGGCTACGCCACCACCGGACAATTCCTGGTATACCCTGTCGGCATCCTCTTTGCTGTCGGTAGTTATAGATAGTCCGATATTATTGCCGTAATTTGCTCGGTATTCCCATTCGTCGCTGCCCATTAAAATAGTTTCTTTACTGATAGGAAGCGAGATGTGCATAATTTTGTTTTTGTCGGCATCCGACAATGTTTTGCCTTCCTGCTGCGGCATTTCCGAGAAGCGTCCTACGTATGTAAATTCGCCACCAAATACTGATTTGTAGAAGTTGAAAGCTTCTTCACAATTACCGGGGAAAGTTAAATAAGGATTGATTACTCTTATAGTTGTAGGGGATTTTGGTTTGACATACGAAAGGAACAGGAGTGGAGATGTTTTGTTTTGAATTTCTTCATCTTTTTGAATGCAGACTTTCCCGTTGGAGGCTTACTGTTGTTTGGGAAAGACCTTTCCAAAGATACTGCCTGATACCATTTATAATTTGTCAGGCTTTCATGAGAGGATACCTAAAATTGTATTTTCTCTCTGTGGTTCTCAATGTCTTCTCTGTGGTTCTCTGTGTAACTTTTTTAAAAAATCACGGAGTACTCAGAGCTTTTTTACACATAAATTTATCTACTGCAATTTATTGAAGCTAAGAATTGGTCTGGAATTATCAATGAAATTGCCCATCTCCATTTCGTTCCCGTTAACTTTGAAATAATTTCTGTGAGAGATAAAGGAACGTGAGTGGCTTATAAAGGTTGCGCCGGATATTGCTCCTTTTCCAAAAACTATTTCTAATTTTAACCTCCATTAATCTTTTGCCCATGTTTTCAAGATACCTGGTTATTCTGATTTTCGTTTTTAATCTGGTGGGGTATGGATGTTCTCACCCTTCGTCAGCAAAACTGCAAACTCCTGTAAAGTTTAGCTCCATTGAGAAAATTCAGGTAAAAACGGACACTTCACAAAGTTATTCCCTCTATTTGCCAACGGGTTATAGCAGTAATAAATCGTGGCCTGTAATTCTGCTGTTCGATCCGCACCGCGACGGCGCTCTTGCAGTAGAGAAATTTAAAGTCGCTGCCGAGACGTTTGGATATATTCTTGCCGGATCAAACAACGCCGGCAATGGAGTAGAAAATACCAATCAAATTGCTGAGAATATGCTTGATGATTTATCCCAGCGATATTCCATTGATTCCAAAAGAATATATGCCGGAGGATTTTCGGGTGGCGCCAGGATAGCTGTTGCTGAGGCTCTGAATTCCGGTAAAATAAAGGGTATTATAATCTGCAGCGCTGGCCTGGGGAGGTTTGATCCCGGTTACAGCCGGTCGAAAATTGATGTGTATGGCATCGCTGGTCTGGAGGATTTTAATTACAGGGAAGTGATAGAAGTTCCTGAACAGCTTCAGAATTCCGGCTGGCGCAATGCTATTGAACTTTTCGACGGAAGTCATGCATGGCCGCCACAGGCAAGTATTTTCAACAGTGTATTGTGGCACGAGCTAAATGCGATGAAAGACGGCATAATCCCGAAGGACAAAGCTTTATTGCAGTCCTGGTCCGATTCGATGAAAACATCAGTGGAACGTCTGATAAATGAAAACAGGTATCTTCAGGCTGAAAGGAAGGCTGAGTCAGCAGTTTCGTTCCTGAAGGGTTTATCCAATACCTCCGCTATGGAAGATTTATTGTCGAAAATCAGGGAAATGCCCGGATACAAAAAGGAACAGGAGAGAGATGCCAACATCCGCTACCAGGAAAGTGAATTACAGAAAGCTTATTCAGAGGGCTTTGAAACACGGGATATCGCCTGGTGGAATAATGAGCTCAAAGCATTGAATGAAGAAATTGAGAATAATAAAGATGTGCTATACCATCAGATGTATAGCCGTATAAAAGGTTTTTTGGGAATTGCGGCCTATTCATTTGTTTCGAACGCTCTTGGCGGGAACGATTTACCGAGGGCCGAAAAGTACCTGGCTGTTTATCAGGCGGTGGAGCCTGCGAATGCCGATTGCTTTTTTTATAAAGCTGTTTTGCTCGATCGTCAGGGGAAAACCGGCGAAGCAGTTACCGCCCTCAGGAAATCTCTGGAGTTAGGATTTTCCGATAAACAAAAGATAAAGAGCAGTTTTTCGGCGAAGGTTTTAAATGAAGCAGGTATTCAGTAACATCGCACAAACATTATCATTTAAACAGCCTTTCCACCAATTCGGCTTTACCGGCTTTTACAGGGTAGTTCGTTTTAAGGCCGTTTTCGCTCAGGTCGAAATGAAGTTCCGTTTCAATAAGATGTGTTAATTCACCGCCGGCTTCTTTGATGATGATCCAGGGGGCTGCTATGTCCCAGATTTTTGTAAACAGGTTAACGGTTGCGCCTAATTTTCCTTCGGCAAGCAAGGTCCAATCCACCAGCGAATTTGTGCTGCGAACATTGCGGGTGTTTTTAATGAGCCATCCGAAACATTTCAGTCCGAATTGCAGGTATTCGGCATCGTCGGTATAATCAATCCCAAAGGCTACAAGCGAATTGTTGAGGTTAACCGCAGGAATAATCAACTTTTCCCCATTAACAAAAGCGCCTTTGCCTTCTTCGGCAAAATATAGCCTATCCGCAATGGGCAGGTAAGCACCTCCCATCATTGGTGTATTCTTTCTGAAAAGGGCAATGAGCACTCCGAACCAAGGTATGCCGGCAGCAAAATTCGAGGTCCCGTCCAGCGGATCAACAACCCAGGTATATTCGGATTTGCTGTTGCGGAAACCATGCTCTTCGGTGAGGATGTTATGATGCGGAAAAGCTTCCGAGATAATATCGATGATTGTTCTGTCGCATTGCAGGTCAACATCGGTAACAATGCTGCTAATGGACTCCTTGGTTGTAAAATTTACAGTCTTTTGAAAGTTGTCTCTCTGGATATGTCCGGCCGAACGGATTGCGTTCATAAGCACTTCCTTAAAAGCAGTTGTTTCCATAAAAAGTGGTTTTAAAATACAGAAACAAAATAACGGTTAACCATTTAAATATCAAAGCCGGGATCGTCTTTTAACCAATTATATGCAGCTTCTTTGGTCGAAAAAATATTCATTGTATATGATTCGTGCTTCAGACGGGCCTTTACGATCAGCGCAAAAGCGGTGTACAGAGGGTCGTCGATAACCAATGCATGCCTTATTCTGGTAAACCTGTCAGTCACAACATTTAATCCTTCCGATAAATTCCTGATACTGTTTACATCAGGCTGGGTTATTAATTCACGCATGTCTTCAAGTATCTTCAGCCTTCCCGGGAGTTGGGTGTCGGTTGTAAGTTTACGAAGTCCTTTGATGTAATTCGGAAAATCGATCTCTCCTTTAGCCTTAACGTGCAAAATGTTTTCGTTTTTATCGAAAATATAATCTATCATATAACGCCTTTTTAAAGGATTGTTAAGTTAATGGGTTTTGCCGAAGATAATAAATTGTCTGGTTATACCTAAGGATAGTTAGCTATTTAACCCTCTTTTAATTTGATGAGCGTTGATTTGGAAACATTTACAACTCAAAAAAATAGCCGGCTTTTGGAATACCGGCTATTTTTTTTACTACCTGAGCAATGCTGTTGCACACCACAGAACTGGAGCCTGGCCATGCAGGTCGCCCACAATGCGTTTACGTTGCATATAGTGATCACGGTCGTTTTTGATGTTTGTTCCTTCTCAAACTTCGGTTAATTCGTCGTTGCTGTTGATATAACCGGTTAATGCCAGCCAACCTTTGCGTGCAGCTGCACCGTAAGTTTTTTTGTCGAGCCAGCCGTTTTTCACGCCTGTAATAAAAGCATAGGTAAACATGGCTGTGCCCGAAGTTTCCTTCCAGGCCTCTGGGTCGTCAATAATCTGGCGCCACATCCCATCTGGTTCCTGGAATTTCAGAAGAGCGGCCATCATTTTATGATATCCGTCCATAATGCGGGTGCGGTTGGGATTGTCTTTAGGCAAAATGCGCAGGATTTCGGCCATACCCACTGCCATCCATCCGTTCCCACGACCCCAGCTATAGTGTGCGTCGGGCGAGTGATAAAACAATCCGTTCGGAAGCTGAATCTGGTCCAGGTACAAAACCATTTCTTTTGCAGCGCGGTCAATATACTTTTTGTCGCCTGTTGCCCTGTATGCCTGTGCCTGAACGGCTGTAATCATAAACATATCGTCGATCCAGATACGTGTTTGCCACGAATAACCCTGATCGGCCCATGCTTTTTCCTCGGGCTTGGGATTTTCGGGTAAAGTCAACTGGGTATCAGCATAATGAAGGCCCAAATCGAGATACTTTTTTTGTTTGGTCTTCAGGTATAACTCAAATGGAACCGATCCAAAGACATTATTGTCCACATGGTTAGGTTTTGGCTGAAGATTTTGTTCGTTCCCGAATAATGGAGCAAAACGATTCTCGAAGCGTTTAAACAACTCCTCGTTTTTGGTAACATTGGCAAACCACATTCCTCCCAGCCAGGTGCAAACATCGGGATATGTAATTTGCGTAGGCGGTGTGGAAGGGCGGGTATTTCCATAACGTGAGTGTGGTGTATTCAAAAATTTTTCTGCTATCCGTGTTCCGATTTCTTTGGGCGATTTTCCGGAAGGCCAGGATTTTAAGTTATAATCATTGGATTGAGCATACAAGCCAGTGATTAAAAAGCTTAGCAAAAAGAAGGAAACAAATTTCATCATCATTGTAAGGTTTTGGGTTAATGTTAATAATTTACCAAATTAATAAATGCTCCTGATCTTTTTTCATTTCCCGCAAATATGTCCTTAAAAATCTTTAAGAAAATAAGAGGAGGGTTCGTCACTTAATTCAACAAAAAATTCCTACCTTAAAGGTTGAATTTAGTTTGTGGGTTAGAATTTATGGGAACGATTTTATGAAGAATGGTAAAACAACAATTCTTTTAATTGAGGACGTTGAAATTGATGCCGCCCTGATTATTGAAAGGCTTAGCATTAAAAGGCATTTCCGGACTGTTATTGCTCAAAGCTTACAGGAAGGGCTTGATTATTTGTCGGGTGATGAGTATTTTGACGCTATTCTCCTGGATCTCACCCTGCCTGATTCTGAGGGTGCCGATACTTTTAAATCTATTCATCAGAAGGTTCCTCATATACCCATTATAATTCTAACAGGGGTTGATGATGATCAAATTGTTCTTCAGACTTTAAAAAGCGGTGCCCAGGACTATCTTATCAAAGGGCAGGTTAACAATCATCTGCTCGAAAAGACTATCCGGTATGCAATTGAACGCAAGCAGTTTGAAGAAGCCCTTTTAAAGAGTAAGGCACAGCTGGATCAGGCAATGGATGTTGCGCAGTTATACCTGTGGGAATATGACGTTAAGGAACGAAATTTTATTTTCAATGAAAAGCTTTGGGCATTCCTGGGTAACGAAGCAAACGAACAGAGCGATTATAAATTAAAGCCTGAAGAGTATGCGGAAATATACGTCTATCCCAAGGATCGGCATGTTTTTGAGAACATTTTAAAGGAAGCCTATGCGCATGAAGGTTCTGATTACTCGTCGCAGTTTGAATATCGTATTGTGAGAAGGGACGGGCAGGTACGGCATTTGTTGGTTCGTGTAAAGGCAAAGATGGGAACGAACTCAAAACCAACAGGATTTTTTGGAATTATACAGGATATTACGGAACGGAAAATTGAGATTCAGAAATCTTTTGAAGCTTTAAATCAGGTTGATAGTGCAAAAACTGAATTTCTTTATTTTATAAGTCAGGAGATCAGAACACCGCTAAATGGAGTGGTTAGCGCCGTGAGCCTTATTAAAAATCAGGAAAACTCCGCTGCCGTGCGCGATCTGGTTGAAACACTGGATAAATCGGTTTCCAACCTGGAATCTTTTACAAACAACGCCGTTTTATATACAAAATTAACCAACAATTATGTACCTGAGCTTACGGAGTTCAAGATTAAGGGCTTAATACAATTTGCCCTGTTGGAAAAAGAAAATTCTATAAACGAAAAAGATATCAGGATCCACTTTGAGGAAAGCCAGAGCGATCTTCTGCTAAGGGGAGACAAGGATCTCCTGTACAAATTATTTCTGAATATACTGGACATCTTTATTTCCAATTCTTCTTTTCATAACAACATTCGTATTGGAATTACTGATGATACTGAAAAAATATGCTGCTCATTCTACGATTCTAAAAACAGGTTTCCCGACGATTTACTCAAATCGTACACATCGGTCACCGGGATTTATCAAAATTGCCAGATGGGTTTAAGTTTGTATATTGTGAAGCTGATAACCGATAAACATAAGGGAGAACTCAATATTTTCAACGATGGCGACAGTATGGCAACTGCAATTTTCCATTTTCCCAAATAAGGTCTTATGGATATTGTTCTGTTAGATTATTATCTGCGTTTGTTTGCAATTATTGCCAACCTTTTTTCGTATCTGAATCTCGAAAACGTAAAGGACTTTCTCAAATCGTCGGTGCTGAAGGAACTTAATCCC
>JAJYAG010000204.1 GCA_021779665.1 Bacteroidota bacterium
GATCTCAATTATTATATCTCCAAATATATCCGTAACGGTGTGGAAGAACCAATGCGTCAACAGAATTTAATCTGGTCGGGGATGTATACATTCAAAAATAAGTATGCCTTGCAAAGCTCGGTGGCTTACAATGGATCTTCAAGCTTTGCCAAAGGAAAAAGGTATAAAATGTTTCCTACAGTGGGAGCAAGCTGGGTAATTTCCGACGAAAGCTTTATGCAGGGAACTTCAGGCTGGTTGAATTTCCTGAAATTCCGCGCTGAATACGGCCATATCGGCTACGACAACCTCCTCTGGAGCCGCCAGTATTATATGACTGCCGACAGATGGACTGCCAACAGCAGCGGACAGGCGTTCGGCCCCCATACATCCAACAGATGGTTCGGAAATAACATCGATAGCGACGGTTCTTACAGAACAACTTACAACCGTATCGGAAACAATAATCTTACCTGGGAAACCCGCAAGGAACTCTCAGCTGGTTTCGATCTTCTGATGCTTAACAATCGTTTATCTGCAGCATTCACCTATTATAATATTCTGCGCGACGACATTGTTACCCGTCTTGAAGGAAGTTATTTCCCGTTAACTGCCGGATATCAGGCTTACCCTTATTATAACTATGCCAAAACCCGCCATAATGGCGCTGAACTTGGTCTCGTGTTCTCTGATCAGGTTGGAACCGATTTCCGTTATTCTGTAGGTGGTAATGTTGCTTACCAGACTACCAAACGTATCAAGGTTTACGAGTTGCCTTATGCCAATGCTTACCAGAGCAGGGTAGGAGCTTCCAACGATGCTTATTATGGTTTTGTTTACATGGGCCGTTTCCAGAGCGACGAAGAAACAGCACTGGTGCCACAGCTCTTCGATGAACAACTGCATAAAGGCGATCTGAAATATGCCGATTTAAACGGTGACGGTGTGGTAGATAGTAACGACCAGAAAGAAATTGGAAATACATCTCCCAAAATGATTTACGGTATTAACCTGAATTTTGCTTACAAAAGATTTGACCTTACTGTGGTTGCCAATGGCCGTGCATTTTGCGATGTACCCCTCACTACCGATTATTACTTTAACGGTTGGGGCGATGGTAATTACTCCAAATTTGTGCTTGACAATGCCGACGGAAATGGTGAATATCCCCGTTTAACCTATAACAGGGTTAATAACAACTTCCAGGCTTCATCCTTCTGGTTAAGAAAAGGTGGTTATTTCAAAATTCAGAATGTGGAATTAGGCTACAATATGAAACTGAAACCTGCCAATCGTATGGCTTTGAGAGGCGTTCGCCTGTTTGCCCGTGGTGCAAACCTGTTAACCATTTCGGAAATTAAGGATAGCGATCCTGAATCAATGTATTCGGGAGTTCTTCTGTATCCTTTATACAGGACCTTTACAGGTGGTGTTAAATTTATGTTTTAATTTTTGGACAATGAATAAGAATATCATTATAAAATTAAGTCTGTTTGCGGCGATCGTACTGGGTGCCTGCTCCGAAGAATATCTGGACCAATATCCTTACGGCAATTATACCGATGAACAAAACTGGGAAAATCAGGCCTTTGTGCAGGGACTGGTTGGGCAATGTTACGAATATATGGACCGTGATTATAACAATAATAACGGTTATTACCTGGATGGAGCCACCGACGATGCTGTGGTTACAAGCAGTACGAACTCCATGAATCTTTTAGCAAAAGGATCCCTGGTAACAGGTAGTGACCCTTTTGCCGGATACTGGCAGGAAGATTATCAGGCTATTTCGCTTGTGAACCTTTTTCTGAAAGATAATCGTGGCTTAAAAACCAAGTTTATACTGGACCGACAGAACGATAGTCTTGTGCGTTATCGTCTTCAGGGTGAGGCTTTCGGTTTGCGTGCATGGTTTCAGTGGGATCTCCTCCGCCGTTTCGGTGGTAAGGGAATGAATGGAGAGATGCTCGGTTTTCCCATTATTCTGGAACCCAACTTCGATTATGCAAACAACCTGGGGATTCAAATGAATGTTGCACGTAACTCTTATGAGGAGTGTGTGAAACAAATCCAGGCCGACTGCGATTCAGCCATGAAGTATCTTCCTGTAGCTCACCGCGATTTTCTTGCTTCTGCTGCCGGTTTCAGCACTACTTATGCTGGAGGACGCTTTTGGGGGCGATTGGATGGTATCACCATGAAAGCCATACTTGCCGATATGTACTTAACTTATGCAAGTCCGCTGTTTAACCCGGGCAACGACCAGACCCGCTGGGGAAAAGCTGCTATTTATGCCAAGCAGGTGATCGATTTCAAACTTACGGTGGATGGTGCTCAGTCAAGTGGTTTTAAAGCTGCGAATGGTATCGACTGGTTAAATCCCAACTTCCCGGGTATCGTTTATACTTCGAGGGTTGCTGGTGGAGGAAGTGCAACCAGTACGAATATTAATAATACGAGTATGGAAAGAAACCTTTTCCCAAGTGGTTTTCAGGGTTATGGAGTAGTTGGACCGACCCAGGATCTTGTGGATGCTTTCCCTATGAAAAACGGTTATCCTATTACCGATTCACGTAGCGGTTACGATCCTGCCAATCCATACAAGGATCGCGATCCTCGTTTCTACAGTTCTATTTATTATAACGGAGCTCAAATTAAAAAGGATAATACCGGAACTCTTTGGTATACTTTCGAAAACTGGGAGAATAGTTCGGATGCGGTTGCTGCCGGAAAAGATGCTGCCGGTAAAAATGCCGTAAGCCGCACCAATTATCACATCAAGAAATTCCTTTCCAGAAAGGTAAACTTTGGTGAAACAACTGTTACTTCGCAGCCTCACATGAAGATCTTTTACGAATGGTCGCACATGGTGCTGATTTATGCCGAGGCCCTCAATCAGCTTGACGGCCCCACAAGCAACGCCAGGTTTGGCCTTTCGGCAATGGATGCAATGAAGTACCTGAGAACCCGCAAGACTTATGATAATGTTAACTTGTTTACTGCCGATCCTTATCTTGCTGAAGTGGCAGGGCTTGGCAAAGACAGTTTCAACGAGTTTATCAGGAACGAACGCCGTATCAACACTTGTTTCGAAGGTCTCCGTTTTTATGATCTGCGTCGCTGGACAACCAACGTCGACGATTTAAACAAGCCTGTTCACAAGGCAACGGTAACACGCAACAACGACGGTACATTTACTTATGGTAAAGAAGTAGTGGGTAACCGGGTTTTCCGGTCGTTGTACCTGCCAATTCCTTACCAGGAAATTCTTAAAATGGATAAGCTGGTTCAGAATGAAGGCTGGGAATCCTGGAGCAGGTAGTTTATTAATTATAACAGAACAGAAAAGATGAAAAAACTTCTTATATTATTTATACTTCCGGTAATCATGATGTCGTGTTACGACGATTATATCAAGGATTACGCGTATACAAGTGTTTACTTCCCCTTCCAGACCGATGTGCGCACGTTTGTGGTGGGTGAGGGCATGACTATTAAAGTTGGAGTGGTTTTAGGCGGTGTGATGGAAAATCTGAAGAATCGGGAGGTTAGTTTTGCTCTCGATAACAGTTTGATTACAACCAAAGATGCTCTTACAACCATGAATGGCGGATTGCCTTATATTAAGGATGGTGTTTCGGGACTAACATCCCTCGATCCTATGCCGGCAGGATACTACAGTATCAGCGATCCCGCTAAAATGGTCATCAAATCGGGGATGCATACCGGAACGGTTACTATCAAAGCCGATTCAGCAGCCTTTCTGGCCGATCCGAAAACGGCGAAAGCTCAGTATGTGCTTCCTTTTATGATTACCGGCACCACTGGTATCGACTCTGTTACTACTGCAAAAAATTATGCTGTTATCGGTCTTCGTTACGAAAACATGCTTTTCGGTAACTGGTATCATGGTGGTGTAACAACCGTAAAGGATGCCAATGGCAGTGTAGTAAGTACAACCAATTACTATACTTCTCTTCCACAAGCTGATAACATGGTTTGGTCTTTAAAAACTGTTGCGCCCAATGCTTTGGTTACAAACAAAATCAGTAACAAAGCCGGATCGTTCAAACTGACTCTCGATGGTAACAACATTATTGTAAGCAAAGCCGATGGTTCAACTGTCGATGTTCAGCCCAACGGAGCCAGCACTTTTAACCGTTCCAAACTTTTACAGGACCGCAAAATTGTATTAAGTTACAAATATGCCAATGGCGATGGTACTACATCATACGCTCAGGATACGCTTACTTTCCGTAACCGAATCCGCGATGGTGTAAACGAATGGCAGGATTCCGATCCTTCGCATTATTAGAAATTAAATGAGAAATGAAACGGCCGTTAATTAAGTTTAGCGGCCGTTTTTTTTTGTGTCGGATTATCATTTTCTCAGGTTATGATGCTTGTGATAGTATTCGAAGTGCTTCCAACCTTTACAAACAGCCTCTTCCAGACTATTAAAATTATAAATTTTCGGCTTTTAAATTTGTACATACTACACAATCGTGTGCACCGAACCGGTATTCCATCGGGGTCAACGTTCTGTCGCTGCTGAATAGCCTGTCAATATTGACTTTCGATAATATAAAAGTAAATACATCATTGTTTATTTAAAAAACAGTATTTCTGAATTGCCTCTGAAATTGAAGGATTGCTGCGGATTACCCGTATTTATTATCTTTTAATCAGTCACTTTCGTGAAACCCTTAGTTTTGCTGGTGTTTTAAAAAAATAGAATAAAATTTATGTGCAATCAATTGCGCGAATGAAAAAAATATTTTAATTTGTATTTAATAAAACTAAACTATGCAAGGGTAAATAGACAAACACTAACTGTTAATTAGATCAGAACTGTGCGATAAATGTGTGAAAAATAATGTGTTAACTAACTTTATGCAAAAACTACTGTGCCTATGAAGAATTCCTCATGATGTTTTACATTGGGATAGAATTTAAGTGCTGACTATCCTGTTAAGTTCAATGCCTTACTTGTATTGAATAATTATATTTAACAACAAACAACAACTATCAAAATTTTATGAAACAAAAATCAAGGCCATGGAGGGCAATATTTTATTGCCGTCCTACTAAGCTGCTGCAGATAGTAGGACTGTTTCTGGTGCTGAGCATTGTAACTGTTTACAATGCGGCGGCAAATTCTGTCGAACCTGCACTTCAGTCGCGAACCATTAAAGGTACCGTGATTGATAAAACCGGAGCTCCTCTTCCGGGGGTGAATGTTGTGCTCAAGGGAACCACAGTTGGTACAATTACAGATGGTTCCGGTACTTATAGTATTTCCGTGTCCGGCAACGCGGCTACTCTCGTTTTTACTTTTGTAGGCTATATGACTGAAGAAGTGCCAGTTGCCGACAAACTGGTAATCGACGTTACTTTGGTCGAAGATATCAAATCACTGGAGGAGGTTGTGGTAGTAGGTTACGGTGTACAGAAGAAGGAGAGTGTGGTTGGTGCTATCTCACAGGTAGGTGCCGAATCTCTTATCAAATCAGGTACAGCAAACGTTACCAACTCTCTTAGTGGTAAACTTTCAGGCGTTTTAACAATCCAGAATACCGGCCAGCCCGGAAGTAACGATTCCGAAATTGTAATCCGCGGATTGTCAAGCTGGAATGGTAGCGAGCCTCTTGTTTTGGTTGATGGTGTTGAACGCGACTTTAAATCCCTTGATCCCAATGAAATTAACACAATTTCAGTATTGAAGGATGCTTCAGCAACAGCTGTATTTGGTGCAAAGGGAGCAAACGGTGTTATCATTGTAACCTCCAAACGCGGTACAATTGGTAAACCCAAGCTGGACTTTTCGGCTTCATACGGTGTTCAGAATGCAACCCGTATCCCCGACCATATCAGTTCTTATACTACCATGTCGATGTTGAATGTTGCCCGTATGAATGGTCAGCAGTTCCAGGATCTTATGCCTCAAAGTATACTCGAAGAATACAAAAATCCTTCGACTCGTCTTAATTCCTTACGCTATCCCAATGTTAACTGGTTCGATGTGCTTACAAAGGAATATGCACCCACAGCAACAGCAAACTTCAATCTCAGCGGTGGTACCAATTTCGTTAAATATTTCTGTTCTTTTGGATACTTGTACGAAGACGACTTCTTTAAAGGACGTAAATATGGCAAATACTATAATATGAGCCACTTCTACCACCGGTTTAACTACCGTACCAATGTCGACTTTGCTCTTACAAAATCTACAACCTTGTCGTTTAATGTCGGTGGAGAAACTGGTATCAAAAATGCACCAAACAGTTCTCCATGGCGTAACCTTTATTCAACAAGTCCGGCACGTTATCCGGCATATTTCCCGGATTGGGTGCTTGAAGAAGTTCCCGATCCTGACTATCCGGATGACAGGGGAATCCGTCTTGCCCAGAGTTTTGGTGAATATACAGGAAACCCTTATACCTCTTTAAACAGCGGTCAGTTTAACAGGGATACTGATTCTAAATTATTTACCGACCTTATTTTTTCTCAGAAGCTCGACTTTATTCTGAAAGGTTTATCTGTTAATGGTAAAGCATCCTTAAGTACTTATTACGTTAACAGATCTTTAACAGCAAACTACGGATGGCCCGAATACAGACTAGATTATAATCTGGTAGGTGTTCCGGGGCAGAATCCATGGATCAGAAACGGACAGGGTAATGAAGTGTATAAGCAAGGTCCTATTGATATCAATGTTGGTGGACTTTTGGATGATCCTACATATTATTCCGATTTATACTATGAGGGATCAGTAAATTATAATAATACTTTTGGTGATCACAGTGTGTCTGCAATGGGTTTATTCAACCGTCAGCAGAAAAACTCAGGAACCGATTTTGCATATTATAATGAAGCTCTCGTTGGCCGTGTAACATACGATTTTTCGCACAAATACCTTGTGGAAGTTAACCTTGGCTACACCGGTTCCGAACGTTTTGCTCCGGGCAACCGTTTTGGTTTCTTCCCTTCAGCTGCATTGGGATGGGTTGTTTCTGAAGAAAATTTCTTTAAGAACAACGTACAGTGGATTGATAAGTTAAAATTACGCTATTCCGATGGTTTGGTAGGTAGCGATAAGGCTGGTAACCGTTGGTTGTACATAGGAAGTTATTATACTGACAACGCCGGATCTCCAGGTCCTTATCTTCACGAAGATCCCGTTCCTAACTATACTGCTCAGTGGGAAGAAGCCCGTAAAAAGGACTTAGGTTTTGAATTGGGGTTATTTAATAACGATTTATTAATTAATGTCGACCTTTTTGATGAGCAACGCGAAAAAATGTTACTTACACCGCGAAGCGTTACCATGATGGTTGGTAATAAATTTAAGGAACTTAACCTAGGTAAGCTTAAAAAGCATGGTATTGACATTGAAGTGGAGTATCACAGAAGTATTGGAGCTGACTGGTACTATTTTGTAAAAGGAATCTTCGGTTATAACGAAAACCGTATTCTGTTTAAGGACGATCCCCCTTACGCACCTGATTATACCAAAGAAGCAGGAAAACCACTTGGCGCCCAGTTACAGGGTGTACTGGTAACCGGCAATGGTTATTATAATACTGTGGATGAGGTTCATAACAATCCTTCTCCGATTGATCCTACCAAGTTATATGTAGGCGATTATAAATTCCTGGACTACGATGCCGATGGTAAGATTACAAGTCTCGACAAATATCCTATTGAAGGATCTACATTTCCTCCTATAGTATATTCGTTCTCAAGTGGATTTACCTGGAAAAAACTTGAATTTAACTTAATGTTCCAGGGCAATGTTGGTAAATATGTTGATTTTAACCAGCCTTACGAAGTTGAATTTATCAAAGGCGACTGGCGTGTTCATGCTTCACAGCTCAATTACTGGACTCCCGATAACCCTAATGCACCACACTCAACACTACATTATAGTGGAAGTTCAAGCGCCGACATCCTGTTCTGGGGTGGTGGTGAAGCCGACCGTGGTTATGAGATCAGGGTTAAGGACCGTTTCTGGAGAAATGCCGATTACCTCCGTTTAAAAGAAGTTTATGTAGGTTATACTTTTACCCCACGTCTTCTTAATAAAGTTGTTGGTGTGTCGCAAATGCTTGTTTACGTGACAGGTACTAATCTTTGGACTTTGACCGACCTGATTGAAGGTGACCCTGAACGTAAGGATTTCCAGCAGGGTTTTTATCCTCAGATGACCAGTGCTAAAGTCGGTTTGAAATTTAATTTCTAAAATCCTGAAAAATGAAAAAATATTTAATCATAATCTTTTTCCTTGGGCTAAGTGTGATTATTCCCACTTCGTGCCTGGAGGAATATCTCGATAAAGCTCCTGAGTCGGGGTTGACCACCGAACAAATATTTTCAACGCTCGATAACACTAAAAAGTTTTTCTATGCTGTTTACGAAGGGCGAAAAAGGTATGGAAGCAACTGGCGTGATTATAACATCAAAACCGGTATGCCTTTCTATTTTGGAATGTGGGACCAGAAGTATACCTGGGAAGGTATAACCGATATGGCCGACATGGGTCGCTATATGGAAGGTCAGACCATCAAGAGTGGTCAGGTTTCGTCTATTGTTAATAAATTTACTTACGATGGAGACCGCAGGCCTATTCTGGAGTCGTTGTTTATGTGTATTCGTATTTCTAATATAACACTTCAGAATATTAAACTGTTAAAAGGTGTTGAGCAGGCCGAAATTGATGATATCATTGCACAGGCCCATTTTGTCAGGGCATTCTGTCATTTCGAACTTTTCCGTATTTGGGGTCCGATGCCTTACATAACCACGGTTTTACAACCAGGCGATCAGTATGACATTGCTCGTTTGTCGAAACACGAAACCATGATCAGAGTTGCTGCCGATATGGATACTGCAGCCACTTTCTTTGCACAATGTAACCGTATGCGTCGCGACCCGGGCCCCGGAATAGCTGGTCACCTAAACGATCCTAACCAGGCTCGTCCAAATGGCGTTGCAGCAAAAGCATTTAAAGCAAGAGCCCTTTTGTATGCAGCAAGTCCGCTGAATAATGAATTGGGAATAAAGGACTGGGAAGAAGCTGCTAAAGCAAACTGGGAAGCCATTCAGATAGCAAAACAGTATCAATACGATTTATTACCTGCCGCCGATTATAAAAAGAACTATATCGGTGTTAAATATTCCAACGAACAATTATGGGGATATTCCTACGGTAGCCAGGGCTATAACTGGGGTAACCTCCAGGGAATGGTGAACGGTATTTTTGGAAACAGCGTATCTTCCTGGTCAGGCGAATGTCCAACCCAGAATACGGTTGATAAATTTGAAACCAAATGGGGTGATCCGCTTAACACACAAGCCGATCGCGATGCGGCTACAGCAGCGGGACATTACAATGAACAGGATCCTTATGCAAACCGTGATCCGCGTTTCACAATTGATATTATTTACAATCAGGCTCCTAATCTGCCGGGATGGACAAGTTCAAAAGCTCAGATTTATCAGGAAGTTAAAAATGGAGTTACTTCCTATAGCGAACTTTTAAATCCATCATTCCTTGGTATTACACGTACAGGTTATTATTCGCGCAAACGCTGGGGCGAACATAATATTAAAAACCAGTTCTCGGCCGAATATACCGACCCGATTATCCGTCTTGCGGAACTTTATCTGAATTATGCTGAAGCTGCAAACGAAGCTTATGGCCCGAATGTGGCTGCTCCCGGTGCAACAATGACTGCTGTGGAAGCAATTAATCTTATTCGTTCAAGAATTAATATGCCTAATGTACTTGCACAATACACAGGTACCAAGGAAGCTTTTCGTCCAAGAATTAAAAACGAACGTATCATCGAACTTTGTTTCGAAGGTCATTATTACTTCGATATCCGTCGTTGGAAAGATGCTCCGGTTTCGATGGCAGGACCGCTTATGGGGGTTATAGTTGAAAAAGTAGCAACCAGTGCTACTTATCCTACAGGTTTTAAATATACCCGTTATGCGCTTTCTGCTGACCGCCAGAGTGCATGGAAGGATGCTATGTATTATCTGCCGTTTAATACGGAGGATAATTTTAAGATGAAAAATTTTGTCCCCAACGAAGTGTGGTAATTAAACCTATAAAACCGATTTTTTATGAGATTTTATAATATAATATATCAGAAATACAGATTAGTCGGGTTAGCCCTTCTATGTATTTTGTTTACGGTAAATATTGTAGCTCAGGAGGCTCCAAAAGTTGATGTTACATTTAAGATTACCGGCGAAAACGATGCCCCTGTTCCCGATGCCAAAGTTGTAGTTGGCGAAGGATTGCTTCACCTTACACCAGGACCTGATGGTTCTGTCTCTTTTCTTGCTGCAATTGACGATATGGTTACCATTTCTGCCAAAGGATATGTTACAAGTGTTGTTGCTGCCGGAAATCTTCAGAAGAACAACGTATTGAAGCTTGAAAAGGCAATACTTTACATGTCGAATGACGATAATGTAAGGCTACCGTTTGTTACACTGAAAAAACGCAGACTTACGGGAAGCACTTCGGTAGTGGATGGTTCTCTTTTAAATTCTTATCCTACCACCGATATAAGAAACTCCTTAACAGGTCTGGCTACAGGTATGGAAGTAGTGGAAAGAAATGGATCGCCGGGTTTGCATGCTGAAGAAGGTGCCGGACGATATAATGCTATTGACAAAGTTCAGCTTTATTCACGGGGAAGGCCTCTGATGTATATGGTGGATGGTATACCGGTTGAAATTACACAGGTAATTATTGATCCGGAAGAAATTGAGTCTGTATCCATTATAAAGGACGTTTCAGTTAAAGCAATGTTTGGCCCTGCGGCTGCCGATGGTATTGTTTATATTACCACCAAACGTGGCGCAAAGAACGAACGTCTTTTGAACGTGAATTTGGAAAGTGGAGTAAGTATGGTGGATCGCATGCCCGAATGGGTTTCGGGAGCCGATTATGCAAGACTGAACAATCAGGCCCGTGTGAATAGCGGATTACCTGTGAAATATTCCGATAGCGATATCGCGGCTTACGAAGTTGGCGATCCATACGATAAATATCACCCCAGCATCGATTTCCGTAAGATGATGCTAAAGAATACAATGGATTTCCGCAGGGCTAATATATCATCAACCGGTGGAAACAATGCCGTACAGTACTACTCTTATTTAGGATACAGCGGTGAAGGCGATATTTACAAGATTGGTCCTACTGCCGATTATAACCGTATCAATACCCGTTCGAATGTTGATATTCGAATTAACGACATGTTAAAAGTTCGGTTCGACTTTTATGGAGGTCTGAACTTAAGGCGTTCAGCAAACTATGGATACGACTCAGATTTTACAAGTGATGATTTTGCGACAAATACTGCACAGAATATTCATGAGTTTAATTCAGTGATCAGCGATATTACTACTGTTCCTCCTGTTGCATATCCGCTTTACGCTGCCGTTGATCCCGTTTCAGGAGCTCCCTGGTACGGTGTAAGTCAGAGTTATGGTTATAACCCTGTCGGAAATATCGAAGGAAACGGTTATTATACTGAAAAGACCCGTATTGGAGCTTCCAATGTTGCCCTCGAATACGATATGGGACACATGATCAAAGGATTAAAATCCACAACTTACCTGGGTATCAACATCCTTAATCTTACCCGTTTGGGACAGGCCGAAGATTATATAGCTTATGTGGCGTCCACGTCG
>JAJYAG010000028.1:0-23790 GCA_021779665.1 Bacteroidota bacterium
CAAAGTAAGCATTAACCCAGCAGGCGTTGAAATAACCTCCATGGACGAGAAATTTGTTAAAAAAGCGGTGACACTTGTAGAAGCGAATATCGAAAATGCCGATTTTCTTGTGGAAGATCTTTGCCGCGAAATGGGGATGAGCCGGGTGTATTTTTATAAGAAAATATTATCGTTAACCGACAAAACACCATCGGAATTTATTCGGTTTATACGCTTAAAACGTGCAGCAGACCTGCTCGAAAAAAGTCAGCTTTTTGTCAACGAAGTGGCCTATCAGGTTGGCTTTAACGATCCAAAATATTTCCGCAAATATTTCAAGGACGAATTTGGCGTGAGTCCCAACGAGTATAAGAAAAAATTCGAAAAGTAAAGTTTTTATTCTGGCCTTCACTTCTACTAAAGGCTATGTCATTTCGAGAACCTACCTAAAAAAAGGAGCATAATGATTTAAATGACCGTGTATTCAACGCGGTAGGTGTTGCATGTTTGTAGCCGGGGGTGAAACAAAGTGTAACCCCCCGGATTGAAAGCATATATTTCAGCGACGCGTAAAACATTTGAGTAAAGTGATTTCTCTGACATCGTCGCAAGGGATAATTCTAACATTTACAGTTCTTTATCATATTCTGTCATTGGTAGAGTCCACTCCAAAATTGAGCCATAATGCAGTAATGACAGTGGAATAGATCCCTCATTCCATTCGGGATGACAATTTAGAATTAGTGGGAGAGATGTGGCGGCTTAGCCGCCACATCTCTCCCACTAATCTCCGCTTAAAAGCCAGTCATTCCGACCGAAGGGAGGAATCTCTTCTCAAATCTGTCATAAGTAGACCATAATGCAGGATGACTGTCCAACTGTAAATATTTATTTTCATGTCCTTTTGTCTTAACACAAAAGGACCAAAAGGTCAAGGCTTCCTGAAAATTGGCTAAAAACAAACATGCTTCCTGTTGCGGGGATAAGCCGCTGTATTCTGCAAAATTTCAACTGCTTCCATATTTATAAAGATGATCTGTAAAAACGATTTTTTTTATTTATGCCGCTCCAATCCCCTCACAACGTCAGCACGTTTGTTTTCTTAACGCAATTTTCAGAAGGCCGGTTCCTATCTCAAACATTTCGGTATTGCTTAACATTCATATTTTTGAATAACATCACAGGGGTTAATGGAAGCTTAATCTTACCGGGAGCTTTCCTCCTTCTCGTTTGAGGAGAAGGGCCAGGGATGAGGTAAATGTAGGCTATGTCTTTTTAATTAATACTTATTTGACAGCTCTTTATCAAAATCTGTCATAGGTAAACTCAGGGAGAAACCGACTATTTTTTTAACGGACATCAATGATTGTAATATTTAATGTGAACTCATAAAAAATTACTCCCTTTTCACTTCCTGATTGAATGCAACACATTGGATGTTGCTTTGTTATTCAATTACATCGGGCATCAGAAAAGAATCTGATGATGTTGCTTTATGAAAAAACAAGAGACAAAAAAAGGATATATTCTCAGAGCCTTAAAAATCCTCAGGCCTTTTAGCGGCAAAATTGCCGTTATCCTGCTTTTAACTATGTTGATTGCGGCCGCGAATGTTGCGGAGCCTGTCATTATAAAGTCGATCATCGATCATATTGGCGCGCCCGAGCAAATAACTTACCTCATCTGGGGTATAGTGATTTTTCTGGGAGTATCCCTGGTTTCAAACTTTGCATCGGCCTTTTCAAACTGGATGGGATGGGATGTCCGCCTGAATGTTCATTATATTCTTTTAAATGAAATAGTTGAGCGGTTGCATGTTTTACCTTCCGATTTCCATAAAAAGGAAGGCGTTGGATCGATTATGATGAAGCTGGAACGGTCCATCCAGGGGTTTGTAGGTGCTGTGAGTGAAATATTTTTCAATGTTCTGCCATCCATCCTCTTTCTTGTTTTGGCGTTGATTGTCATGTTCCGTCTCGACTGGCGAATGACCTTACTGGTGCTGGCATTTACGCCGCTTCCTACGCTAATCGCCCTGAAAGCTTCGCCCAAGCAGGTGAAACGCGAAAAGTTTCTGATGAATCAGTGGGCTAGAATTTATACCCGTTTTAACGAAGTGCTATCATCTTTAATTACCGTTCGCAGCTTTGCCATGGAAGACTACGAAAAAATGCGGTTTATGAAAAACGTGCACCGCGCCAACGAAAAAGTGAATAAAGGTGTGTATTTTGACTCCCTGGTTGGCTCAACCCAGCGTTTTGTTACAGTACTCGCGCGTATTGCGGCTCTTGGCACGGGTACATATCTCATCATCATCAACGAAATGACAATCGGGACTCTGGTGGCTTTTCTGGCATACATTACCAATCTCTTCGGTCCTGTTAATACCCTTACAAATACTTACCGTGTGCTGAAAAATGCTACCGTTTCGCTGGAACATATTTTTGGCATATTGGATAACCAGGAGTTTATAGGCGACAAGCCCGATGCGGTTGCTTTGCAGAATATCAGGGGTGAAATTCGCTTCGACCATGTGTATTTTAAATATCGCACTTCCAAAACGTATCTGCTCGACGATATCAACTTTACAATTAAACCCGGACAATCAGTTGCTATCGTTGGACCGTCAGGTTCGGGTAAATCGACCATCATCTCACTTATACAGCGCTTTTACGATCCTGAAGATGGTGCCATTTATCTGGATGGCATTGACCTTCGCTCTGTGAAACAGAAGTCGCTTCGGAACAGCATTGGTATTGTTTTGCAGGAGCCGTTGCTTTTCAACGAGTCCATCCGCAACAACATCGCTTATGGCAAAAAAGAAGCATCCATGGACGAGATTATTGCAGCCGCCAAAGTTGCCAACATTCACGATCGAATTATGGAAATGCCCGAAGGTTATATGAATGGTGTTGGTGAACGCGGCAGTAACCTTAGTTTGGGCGAACGGCAACGTGTTGCCATTGCCCGTGCTGTGCTGCGTGATCCTCCGATTATGGTGCTCGATGAAGCTACCGCCTCGCTCGATCTTGAAGTGGAAGCCAACGTTCAGAAAGCCATTGAAAAACTTACCCATAACCGCACCACCATTACCATTGCTCACCGGTTGACTACAATTGTGAAGTCGGATGTGATAATGGTGCTTCAAAATGGGAAAATTATTGAGACGGGCTCGCATATCGACCTGATGCATAAAAAAACATACTACCGCTGGCTGGTGGAACATCTCACCAAAGGGTTAGGCGTTCAGTAGCTGCAAACAAATCAGGTGTTCCGATTGTATATTTAGAAGTCATCTAATGAGTCCATAGCTTGTCTTATTTCGACTCCGCTCAATATGACGCTATTGCCCTCTCAGGTGTCAGGCTGAGCGAAGTCGAAGTCATGATAGGCTTCATGAAAAAATAATTACTTCAATTTAGATAATAATGGACATTCAAACTGCATCAGCATCCGTTGTAACCCCGGATCAGATCCGGGAAAATGTGAAAAAACTCGGGAAATGGTTTCATAACATAAATCTTTTGGGCGTGCAAACAGCGCCCGATCACTTTTTGGGGGATTATCCCAATGTTAAGTTCAAAGGATTTGCCAATTCCATTCCTGCCGATCTTTCCGGCAAAACAGTGCTCGACATTGGCTGTAATGCAGGCTTTTATTCTATCGAAATGAAACGTCGCGGTGCCGAACGGGTGATCGGTATCGATTCCGATGAAAGGTATCTGGCTCAGGCTCGTTATGCCTCGCAGGTGTTGGGTGCAGAAATTGAATTCAGAAATATGTCGGTTTACGATTTAGCCGCTTTGGGCGAAAAGTTCGATGTTGTAATTTTTATGGGGGTGTTTTATCACCTTCGTCACCCGCTGCTGGCGCTCGATTTATTGTACGAAAATGTGGTGAAGGACTTGCTGATTTTCCAGTCGATGCAGCGTGGAAGCGACAAGGTTGCGCCGGTGAAGAACGACTACGATTTCTGGCAAACCGACATTTTTCAGCAACACGATTTTCCGCAGATGTATTTTATAGAGCATCGTTATTCCAACGATCCTACAAATTGGTGGATTCCCAACCGTGCCTGCATGGAAGCCATGCTGCGGAGCTCCGGCTTCGAGATTTCCGAACATCCCGAACCCGAGGTTTATATATGCCGTCGCGGCAATCTTGGTGATAAACAGCAAAGAGCCGTGTATCCACCTCAACCGGTTGATTATATTAATATCACTAATCCCTAACAAACTATACCCTAAATCATGATTGAAGCCGTTAAATTCTGGAATGAGCCTAATAATAAATCGCACTGGGATTTTGAAGTCGATCCGGAGTGGAAGATTTTTGCCGAAATGGTAAAACTTGCTTCTATAGCCTGTAAGGCTGAGAACCCGGGCCTCACACGCGTTCTTGGAGGAATGTCTCCCATCGATCCTTTTTTTCTGCAAAGGCTGAAGGATAACGGAGTGTTAGACCACTTAAGCGCTGTTGCCGTGCATGGCTTTCCGCTCGACTGGAACCTCTGGAACATTAACGAATGGCCCGATAAAATTGCAGAAATAGAAGCTGTTACCGACCTGCCAGTATGGGTAACCGAAGTTGGAGCTTCGAGCTTTGGAGCGGAAGAAGTACAGGAGTTTGGCTTCCGGCGCACTGCTGAACTTTTAACCGGACGTGTGAACCGGATTCATTGGTACAGCTTATACGATCTGCCGCAGACCTGGGTAGCAACCACACGCCATCGCGAAGCAGAGGGTTCGTCGTATTACCGCCATTTTTACATGGGACTACTGCACGAAGATGGCACTCCTAAACTGTCGTTAAAACATTTTTCGGATTATACCCCTGAATTTGGAATTTGCCAATGGTTTCATTTTGAGGATCATCGGCTCGACGATGCCGTAAAGTGGATGAAGCAACTGGGCGTTAAAAAGCTGCGTACAGGTTTAAGCTGGGCAGACTTCCTCAGACCCGATGCCGAAAGGTGGTTCGACAGGATGATGAAAGCTGTTGATGATTTTGATGTAACCGCTACTTTTTGCTTCACCCCCGAAGCAAAAGGCATCGTGCCCCATCATACCAGTGCTCCTCAGAAAATAGAAGAGTTTGCCGACTTTTGCGTGGAAATGCTGCGTAGGTATGCCTGAAATTAGTAAGCTCTCATCCGAAACGTGGATGAAAGCCATGCGATCGGGCGACTTTGAAAAGGCGTGGCTTTTCAGTGATAAGGTTCTGGCATCGGGCATCAACAGAGATTATCAGAATTTACCACGGCATTTTCAATCTGTTTGGGATGGAACACCCCTGAACGACAAACGCGTTTTAATACGTTGCTATCATGGACTTGGTGATACCATCCAGTTTATCCGCTATGCTGCGCTGGTTAAGCAAATTGCCAGGGAAGTTACGGTTTGGGCGCAACCTTCGCTTATTGATCTTCTAAAAACAGTTAAGGGAATAGATCGTTTGCTGCCTTTGCACGATGGAACTCCAGAAGTGAAGTTTGATGTCGATGTCGAGATAATGGAATTACCGCATGTTTTCCGGACAACACTTTCGACCCTGCCTGTCACAGTGCCATACATTTATGTTGAGCCATTAAAACTTACTTCAACATCACTGCCCAAAATAGGTTTGGTTTGGCAGGCAGGCGACTGGGACCAGTCGCGCAACATTCCGTTTTCGTTATTAAGGCCCTTATTTGATGTTCCGGGTTTGGAGATTTTTATTCTTCAGTCAAATGCAAAAGTTGCAGGCTGGAAGGAAGGTTTGGGTATTCATCCCGGAGAGTTTAAACTGTTCGATTACGCAAATGTTATCAAAGGGCTGGATCTTTTGATTTCAGTAGATTCCATGCCGGCACATCTGGCAGGAGCGCTGAATGTCCCGGTGTGGCTGATGTTACAGAAGCAGGCTGACTGGAGATGGATGGAAAATCGCAGCGATAGCCCCTGGTATCCATCAATGAAGATTTTCAGGCAGGAGAAGCAGGGAGAGTGGGAGACGGTGATGAGGGAGGTTGTGGGAGAAATATCAAAACTCCGGTATCGGCAATAACTGTTTTCATCCTAAAAATCGAAGATTAGATATTTTCAAGTTTATTTACGTCAGAATTAATTTGATCCAGATCAAGATCGTAGATTGTCGCAAGAGATACCTCTCACCTTTTCAGCTCTTTATCAAAATTCGTCATAGATAGACCTGCCCTAAGAAAAATGGCACAATGCGGTAATGACAGTCCAACCTTAAATATTGATTTCCATGTCCTTTTGTCTTGACACAAAAGGACCAAAAGGTCAAGGCTTCCTGAAAATTGGCTAAAAACAAACATGCTTCCTGTTGCGGGGATAAGCCGCTGGATTATACAAAGTTTCAACTGTTTCTTTATCTATAAAGATAATCTGTAAATACGGATTCTTTTTATTTATACCGCTTCAATCCCCTCACAACGTCAGTATGTTTGTTTTCTTAACGCAATTTTCAGAAGGCCGGTCCCTACCTCAAACATTTCGGTATTCCTTTAATTTTCATATTTTTGAATAAATCTCATGGGTTAGTTCTACTTTGACACTTTTAAACTATCGTTTAAAAGATTGATCAACTTTAAAATTGAACCCTTAACAGGGTTCCTGAATTTAAATTCAAGCCTTTCAGGCTTGAACCCTGATAAGGGTTAAACATGAATAGCCGTGGGTGTCAACCCACGGAAAGGGTAGTGGTATAAATAACAACCCTGGCAGGGTTGAACCTAAAAAAATAGCAGTCTCTTATAATCTGTCAAAGTAGAATTAGGAAGCTAAACCCAACCAGGAGCTTCCCATCCGTGATTTTAAATAAATCAAATTCATAACTCTGTTCATCCGTAAGAATTAATTTTATTTCCCCAACTCTTTAAATCTCTTCCTCATCTCACCAAAATTGCCTTTGTGGTAGGCAACTCCAAAATAAACTGATGTTGCAAGTCGTGTCCAAAATAAATATATAACCGGCATCTTCATCTTACTTGCGAGCCAGAACAGCCGATGGCTCCATTTTGAAATCTGAAACCGTAAACGGTAAATTATCTTTCGCGATCCTGAAAGATTGTGACTGTCGGGCTTAACCCGCTTCACCGGCTGAATGCCATGTGGAGCCCAGGTGAGCCGGTAAGCCAAACCCTCGCGCCTTTGACGCAAACCGGCGGCCTGCGTTTGTGCTATAAAGTCCGACGAAACTTCTGTCAGCTTCAATCTATTTTTACTGATGGCGCAGGTAATCAGATCAAGAATGCTGGAAGAGCGCACAATCACAACATTGGTACCGCGACCGTCAGATGAATAAGGTTCTACCCAGGCATCGCCAAACGAAATGTCGGCGGTTTCGGCAACTACATCGTCGCAAAAGTTGCAGGCCGAGTTCATGAAATATCCTGCTCCCCAGTCGCCATCGCGCAAGTGCCACCAGTCTATATGCGCCGTTCTACCGTCCTTCATCGTTAGCATGGTGTTGTACCAGTTTGCCGGTCGGTCGGGAAATTTGTACCTATACTCCACTTTGGTCACCTCCTGAAAGGGAACTTTCATTTGCCAGGCAAAGCTTTCGGCGAAGCGACTGCTTTTCATGTGTCCGCAAAAGAGGCCGAGGGTGAATTTTATCCGCTCATTCAAAACAGGATCTTTCTGCCGGAGCAGATGAATGGCTTTGATCATGCATGGAATTGCAACTAAAGCATACCTGCCAGGCTTTTCGCGGATTAATCGGAGCACTTCCGAAAGTTCAACCGGATAATACCGCGATTTAGCACCTTGACGTATTTCCTCTTCGTTCCGGGAAATTCTGTACCTGAAAAATCTATCTTCTTCATGCGGATCGTCAACTGCAACCACATGAGCCACACCATCAATATAATTCTTCTGCATCAGTTCGGATGCAACCCAGGTAACCATCCCGCCTGAGCTTCCCTGCATACGGTAGCTGTCTTCTTCCACATGGCCCACGAAATTGGCATGGTAAAAACCTATAGATGCATCGCGTTTTCCGGCGCCAAAAAGCTCCAGCGACAAATCATCTTCATTTTTTGAGGTCGGAGAAAATGGACAAATACTGCTGAATTCTTCGGAGCGGTGGTTGAGCCATTTCGGTGGTCCTGAAGGTTTTAACTGACCATAGCGGTCGAATTTCATGGTGGTATCCGACCGCTGCGGTTTAGCCACACAAATACCACATCCTATGCACAATCCCGAACGAATTATATCTTTCGGGCTATACATTTTCATACCTGGGTACAGTCATAGGGGATGTAACCGATTTTTGGAGCCAGTTCTGTGAAGCCATTCTGAGGCGGGTAATATTCTGATGTATTTGTAAATCCAACGGTTTCAGTAATAAATTTCTGAACTCCTTATCAGATGTCTCCCGAGTTATGATATGTTTTGCTGCGCCTGTTTTTCTGAGTAAATCTTCCACTTTATGGCTGCGGTAAGGAGTGGTTTCACAAACAAAAGGTTTGGAATTGATGAGGGAAAAAACGCACCCGTGGAAAAAATTTGTGATTACAGCTTCCGACTGTGCGATAAAGGAAGCAAATTCATGCGGGCCGGCTGTCAGCCACTGTTCATCGGCCCAATCGTTGCGATAGCCTATGCTCACGAGTGGAAGTTTTTGTTTCTTTGCCCATTGCCGTGCCTGCCATATAAACGTCCCCGAGAAATTGTGACCATACAGCGCTACAAAAGGCTTTTTAATGGGAAACTCCATCTTTTCAGGCTTTACAGGGTGCAAAAAGCAGGGGTCCAAAACCGTTACCGGTTCGTAACCCAGTGCATTTTTAATCTGGATCTGTGAATTTTCATCGCGCACCGAAATACTGTCGAAATTTCGGAGTTTTTGGGACCACTCAGGCGCTAACCGCCAGGAAACATCATAATTGCCGAAACTTGCAGCATACGATATCAATTGATTTGTTTTTAAACCTTCGCCGTAAAAAATCGGATAATGTCCGTACCATGGGTGCGACAGGTTCCAGACCTCGTCGCTGCCCACCACAACAAGATCGTATTCGTCCATTTGAACCGGATTTTCAAGAGAAAATTCCCGCGACAACGGCAGTAAGTCGAAAGCATCAAAAAACTTTTCAATTTTCTGACGATAAAAAGGATAATCCGTAACAGGAACATGTGTAGGTAAAACCGGCTGTAAAGCACATTTCCATTCAGCAAGATCCACTTTCCGCGATTGATGGTCGAGAATTTCAACCTGGTGCCCAAGAGTCTGCAGGTATCTGGCTAAACAAACTGCCTGCCAGTAACTGCCATAATTTATACAGCGATGAAATGTTAGAATGCCTGTTTTCAAGATCAATTTGTATTTTTTAGTTGACGATTGTTATAAATACAATTAACTCTCTTGTTAAGTTTAAAAAAGCATGACTAAATTTCTGTTGATTCGCCATGCATTAACTGATTCCGTAGGTAAACGCCTTTCAGGTCGCACAACCGGACTGTCGTTAAACGCTGAAGGGAAAAAGCAAGCTCAGCAACTAGCCTCCGGGTTATCGGGCTTACCTGTTTCGGCAATATATAGCAGTCCGCTTGAAAGAGCTTTGGAAACTGCCGCTACGCTCGAAAAAAGCTTTAACCTGAAATGTATCCCTTCTAACGATTTTCTGGAAATCGATTTTGGAGAATGGACGAACCTTTCCTTCGATGAGTTAAACAATAATTTAACCTTCAGGAGATTTAATTCATTCCGGAGCTGCACCCGCATTCCGGGTGGTGAAATTATGACCGAAGCACAACAACGTATCGTTCGTGGAATTGAGAAATTATCTGCTGCTCATCCTAACGAAACTGTGGCCGTTATAAGTCATTCTGATATGATTAAAGCCGCCATAGCCTTTTATGCCGGTATTCCCCTGGATTTATTCCAACGTATCGAGATTAGTCCGGCATCGGTGAGTATAATTGAGATCTTTGACGATTCAGTGAGAATTCTTCTTGTAAATGGAACAACAAGTTAAGAATTGTTTAGAAAACAGGCACAAAGACACATCAATACTAATAATGTGTCTTTGTGTTTTTGAGTTTAAAATGCATTCTGGGAGACCCTGTCGTGGCCCATCTGTTTTACCAACTTGTTGTAAATACCAAAAAGTAAGAACGAATGTGCCCACATTCCAACAAACTGTGAGGTTTCTTCTTTTTTAAATATTTTAAAACCAAGCGAAACGGCCATTACACCTAACGAAGCCCATAAAAATATATCGGAAGGTAGCTTTGCTGTTTGTTCTTCAATAGCTTCTGCAACTGGTCCTTCTTTCTTTTCAGGATTAATCTGATCCACTTTCGATTTAATATTTTGCATTGTTTCCATACGCATAAGTTTTAAAAAGTTCAGTTCGTAAAAGTCAACTATTGTACCACTTCGTTTATTCAATAATTGTGTTGGTTTATAGATGAAAGCGGGGAAATAGCTCTACAAAAATCTCAGTCGGGTGTAGAAAAAGAACATCTTAAGAAATTAGGACAAGCTATAAAGCTGTGAAATTCATGCTAAAACCGGTTTCAAAAATCAGGTACACGTTTTGTCTTAAGAGTTAGAAAACCAGAAATAACATTTAATTATCTCTAGTTAGGCTCAATTTAAATAAACATTACATGAAAAAAATTGAAAACCCCAATGGAAAGTTAGGTATTTTGCTGCCCGGGATGGGAGCTGTAGCAACTACGTTAATAACAGGTGTACTTGCCGCACGCGACGGACTTGGTATTCCCGTTGGTTCGTTAACACAAATGGGTAGAATTCGCCTCGGTAAAAGAACAGATAACCGTAACCCGCTGATTAAGGATTTTGTTCCGTTAGCCGAATTGAATGATATCGTTTTTGGCGGTTGGGATCTGTTTGAAGACAACGCTTATGAGGCTGCCGTTAAAGCCAAAGTGCTCGACAAATTTCTTGTAGAGCATTATAAAGAAGAGCTCAGCGCCATTAAACCAATGAAGGCTGTTTTCGATCCTGCTTACATCCCAAACCTGAAAGCAGTAAATATTAAATCGGCACCCACAAAAATGGATCTTGCCAACGAACTGATTGCCGATATCGAAAGATTTAAAATGGAAAACAATTGTTCGCGTCTGGTAATGGTTTGGTGCGCTTCTACCGAGGTTTATTCGAAAGAGTCGGCAGTGCATCAGACATTGCAGGGTTTCGAAGAAGGACTTCGTAATAACGATGCATCCATACCTCCGAGCATGATTTACGCTTATGCTTCCATCAAGGCTGGTGTGCCTTATGCCAATGGTTCGCCTAACCTTTCGTGCGATGTGCCGGCTATTGTGGAACTTGCTAACGAAATGCATATTCCTATTGGCGGAAAGGACTATAAATCGGGACAAACATTTATGAAAACCATGCTGGCTCCAGGTCTGCGTGCCCGCATGCTTGGCCTCGACGGGTGGTTCTCGACCAATATCCTCGGCAACAGAGATGGCGAAGTGTTGAACAATCCCGATAATTTCAAATCGAAAGAGGTCTCCAAATCGGGAGTTATCGACGATATTCTGGAGCCGGAGCTACATCCCGACCTCTATGGCAACATTTTCCACAAAGTACGTATTGAATATTATCCTCCCCGCGGCGACTTTAAGGAAAGCTGGGATAACCTCGATATTTTTGGATGGCTGGGATATAAAATGCAGATCAAAATTAACTTCTCGTGCCGCGACTCTATCCTTGCTGCACCTTTGGCCCTGGATATCGCACTGTTCCTCGACCTTGCAAAACGCTCCGGTTTAAAAGGCATACAGGAATGGCTCTCGTTTTATTTCAAAACACCGCAGACCGCTAAGGGATTGCCGGCACAAAACGATGTGTTCAAGCAGTTAGAAAAACTTGAAAACACCTTACGGTATCTCAAAGGCGAGGACTTGATAACACACCTTGGTTTGGATTATTATCAGGAACTCGACGAAGAAGCTCCTGCAGCATATATGAACGGCAGCTCTTTTGGGCAGCAAATTTAAATTAAAGTTTTTTTATCCCTGATTTCCTTCAGTTAACGATGGGGATCAGGGATTTTTATTTTTATTAATTCAGTTAAGTTCCCAAATTTGGAGGAACATCTTAATAAATTTACCAAAATGGGAAATTATTTTATCTTTGTAGAAAAAAGAATTGAGAGTAGTTGCTAAAAGCACATTAAGGGATTTTTGGATTGCTCATCCGGATAGTGAGGAACAATTGAAAGCCTGGTTTAATGAAGCTGAGAAATCCAATTGGAATTCTCCTGTTACTATTAAGACTAATTATCCTTCGGCAAGTATTTTACCTGATAACCGAGTTGTTTTTAATATAAAAGGCAATTCATACAGGTTGATTGTCAGAATTAATTATAAGGTGGGAATTGTTTGGATACGATTTATTGGCACGCATGCAGATTACGATAAGATAGATGCAAATACAATTTGATATGGAAATGAAGATTATAAAGACAGAGGCAGATTATAGTGCAGCAATGAAAAGACTTGAAGAAATTTTTGATGCTGAACCAGGTACACCGGAAGGCGATGAATTGGAACTATTAGCATTACTAATTGACAATTACGAAAAGATCCATTTCCCAATTGGTTTACCAGACCCGATTGAAGCAATTAAATTCAGAATGGAGCAAATGGACTATAAACCAAAAGATTTAGCTGATGTAATTGGATTCCGAAGCAGGGTAACAGAAATTTTAACCAAAAAAAGAAAGTTATCATTGAATATGATTCGCAAAATCAACCAAAAAATGCATATTCCAACAGATATTCTTGTACAGAAATATTAGAATTCCTCTACTTTTGATTTATTTGCTGGTTTTTAGACTCCGCCGGGTTTACCCCATACGTCTCGGCGAAATACTGTACCAACCATATTTGCTCTTTTATTTTTAAGATGAAGTTAAAACGTGCCCTGAACGAAGAACACACGTCAATAAATTTATATTTTTGGGTTTTAAATTTGTACACCCCATGAAAAATCTGTTTTTCTTATTAAGCTTATTTGCTACAACAATTTGTTTTGCCGGTAAAAAAGATACAATACCTGCTAATAATCCAAACATTGAATATACCGGCCGAATTGATTTCACTAATCCGCTGGCGCCCGTATTTAGCTATTCCGGTGTTTCAATAAGAGCTTGTTTTGTTGGCACAGGCATTTCAATGGTGATGACCGACGATACAGGCCAAAACATCTATAACCTGATAGTAGACGGAAAGGAAATGGATACCGTTAGGATAGCTGTCGGTAAAAAAACATATAAAATAGCCGAAGGACTTGAGAATAAACTTCACGAAATAGAAATATTCAAACGTACGGAGCAGATGTTCGGAAAAACTCAGTTTTTTGGTTTTGTGACGGATAAAAGGACCAGGCTCGTTCCAATTGTAAACAGGCGAAACCGGTTGATTGAATATATTGGCAATTCCATAACATGCGGCTATGGCAACGAAGGTAAGAACGGCGAAAAATTTGGCCCCACAACCGAAAACCATTACATGACCTATGCTGCAATTACATCCAGGAACCTGAATGCCCGGCACCTGGCTGTATGCAAATCGGGTATCGGCATTTATCGTAATTACAACGGCCCGGTAACAGGCAATGCCGATTGTATGACCAACCTATACTCCCGCATTTTTCTGTACGACGAAAATCCAAAGTATTCCTTTGCTGAGAAACCTGATTTAATCTGTATCGACTTGGGAACAAACGATTTCAGCACAGTAGGTGGCGACTCTGCCAGGTATGTCGATAATTTCTTCAGGTTAATAGATACCCTCCAGACCCGGTATGACAAACCTGAGATCGTTTGTCTGCTTGGCCCCATGATATCCGGTCCGACATTGACCAAGGTGCGGCAGTATTTGAATTTCATAGTAAACAGGGCCAATGAGAAAGGGAGAGGAAGTGTGTACTTTTTTGAGATGTCGCAGCAAACCGGAGATCTGGGTATCGGTGTCGATTATCATCCTTCGGTGGCTCAGCATCAGAAGAATGCAGCTGAGTTGACCGGGTTTATTAAAAAGCTTAAAGGTTGGTAATAATTAATCTTCCTCAAGAAAAAAGTTGTCCATTCCCAACCTGTTAATTGTTATGTTAGCAGCTGTTTAACATTAAAATAGAGCAGTGGCTTTGTAATTTTACATCGTTAAAACTGGAAGCCATGCTGTACACTAATTTGAAACATATCGAAAACCACGAGGAGTATCTTAAGGCTATTCACGGACATAAAAATGTGATGATTATCTGCGGAAGAATGGATCCTGAGAGTATACAGGTTTATGCTGCTGCTGAAGCATTAGCCGCAGATTGTTGTCATATATCGATGTATGACATCGAAGCCGATAGTCCATACACTCAGTTTTTGCAAAATATTCCGGAGGTGAAAAATCTTTCGGGAATTCCGTTTATCGTTTGTTTTAAAAATGGAAATGTTGTAAGTGTCAGCCGAAACAAAAGCTCCAAAGCCCAGATAACAGAATTATTGGATAATGCTTTCGGACTGCAGCTAATTCAAAGGTAGCATCTGGTGGACATTTAATCTTTATCTGTATCGTAGGCCATGGCAAGTGCAAACATGAACAATCCGTAAAAAATTGTTCCGGTTGCAACCAGAATGAAGTAAACATGTCCAACATTATCTCCTATGAAGTCGAAAGCTTTATCGGTATTTACTACGAGCTGTCCGTTATCTTCTATTCCAGCTTTTAAGTAGAACCAGCCAATAATTCCGATAATGATGCTGCGGGCAAAATATCCGGATAAACCAAAGAAATAAACTGATTTCTTCATCCAGGGTTTGAATTCTTCCAATTCAAGGCGTTCCTTATAACCTTTTGTAATTCCGTAAAATAACTGAACTGCAGCTGTGATGGCAATAGCTGTACCAATACTTATCACAATCCATGAGCCTGCATTTTGTTGCAAAAGATTACTTACCATTTCTCTTTCTTTATCTGGCTCGCCATTTGCTTGCGACGAGCCGATTCCGAAAATACTGAGCACCGAAGCATAAACAATGAGCATATCGGCAATTGTGCTTAGGGCAATGCCCGTGCGTTTTGCCAGACCTTTTGCATTTTTGCCGTATTCGTAGGGATCTTTAATGGTTTCGTAAATTCGCCAGATAATATACGATAAGGTACCTGTCAGAATAATTAAGACGATGATTTTTCCTAAAATGTATTTATTTAGGAAAACAAGCAGACTGGTTTCATCCGCTCCTCCGTTTTTAATCCTGAGGAACGACAAAATTGCAATTATTCCTATAGCAGAATATATTATTCCTGTTGAAATACAACCGTATACAGGAAGATAATGAATCAGTTTCTTACTCGTGTTTCCCACTTGTTTGACGTTTATAAATCAAACATTCACCAGGCTGTCTTGGTTTAGCAATGGTTCAGGTTTATACTTTTTTGTTTATTTTGTCCCCTAAAACCGGGCAGACTAAATGATGAATTCGAGTTTAATTTCTAAACATGTCATTTACATGGCTCCCCTGCAAGGGTTTACCGATTATTCTTTCCGCCAGGCTTTCTATGCGCTTTTTGATTCTCCCGATTTAGCCTTTTCACCTTTTATTGAAACACATAAAGACGATTCAAAAGCATATCGGGATGTTCTACCCGACAATAACCGGGGTATTAGCCTCATCCCTCAAATATTGGGGAACAATGCTGCTCAAATAAAACAAGTTATTGTCCAATTAAAGGCCTCAGGCTATTCGGAAGTAAACTGGAATTTGGGATGTCCATATCCAATGGTTACCAGGAAGCAGATGGGAGCAGGGTTGTTGCCATTTCCCAATCAGATAAACGAAATATTAAACGAGCTTCATCAGGATACATCGCTGCGGTTATCTGTAAAAATGCGTCTGGGACTTCACAGTTCCGATGAATGGAAAGCTCTTGTTCCGGTGCTTAACAGATATCCGCTTACGGAGGTGATTATCCATGGTCGTACAGCCAGTCAGATGTACAAAGGAGAGGTGGATGTCAGTGCATTTCTTGAAATGGCTGATGAATTGAAACATCCGGTTTGTTATAATGGAAATATAAATTCTTTGCACGATTTTCAATTGCTGTCACAGCGGATGCCCTTTGTCTCGCGATGGATGATTGGCCGGGGACTCATTTCCAATCCGCTTCTTATTCAGGAAATAAGAACAAACACCATGGCAACTGCGGGCGAAATAAAGGGTGCCATCAGCCGGTTACACGATCAGCTGTTATATCAGAACAGCATTCGCCTGAGCGGAGAATCACACCTGATGCATAAATTAAAGCCTTATTGGGAATATTTTGCCCAATCACTTCCAGACGACACAAAGGGCCTGAAAAAGATAAAAAAAGCCACCACATTCAGCACTTATATGAATGCATGCAGGGAAGTGGTGGGGTGAGGATTAAAGTTTATGCTGCACTTCAATTTATTAATAAGCTCGGTTCAGGATACTAATATAATTTTAATGAATTTGTAAAACTCACAATTAATGACAAATAGGTACGGAGTGCTGTATATGTGAAAAAGAATTTTTGTCGTTTTTTAAAATTTTATTTGAGAAAGAGAAGAAAATACTATATTTGCAACCTCAAAAAACAGAAAAACGGTACAAAAGGCCGTGGGACTGTAAACATGGCGCGGTAGCTCAGCTGGTTAGAGCGCATGATTCATAATCATGAGGTCTCCAGTTCAATCCTGGATCGCGCTACTTGAAAATAAAGCGGTTACAAACTTAAATGTTTGGCCGCTTTTTTTGTTGACCTCCTAAATGACCCCCTGAAATTGAAAAAGAACTAATAAATATTTAAAAAGAAAAAGCCGGGCAACTTCACAGCTTTCCCGGCTGATGTTTTATGGATCAGTCGGAAAAGTTGGGGGATAAACCAATAGTTCCACCGCTACGTGGCTTGAAAGAACCTAAATTATGATTTGCTACAAAGAGATCACCGCTACGCGACTGTGGAGCTGCGAACCTATTTGTAGTTATTCACCTATGAAATCCTTTTTAGCCGCATCGCGGTGACCTATATCTCGCCAGGTATTCCGACTGCTTCGAACGTCTTCAATTCAATCCCATAAAGCACTACTTGAAACAACAAGGGTTTCAGAATATTCTGAAACCCTTTTAAGGGTATCCATTGCCGACTTGTCTAACCTACCACGGCAAAGATACCTGCACCCCCTAAGGCTAAATTTATTTCACCGTTTCTGGTGTCGATGGCGTTTCGTGCCGTATCCCGATATTTTTTATATTCCTCGAAGAATAATAGGCCTTGTAGAAGACTTCGCTTTTGGAGCGCAGCAGATCCACAGCCTTATCAAGTTGTTTTTCGAGAAAATCGTCGGTTTCGTCGAATGTTTTTTCGAGCTCGGCCTGTGCATTCTTCTTATCGGTGTACTTTACTTCGGGTACCGATATCTCTTTTTTTGCCAGCGTAAACAGATCGGTCAATTTCGAAACGTCGGCCTCCGTAACGGGATACCCGTCGAGTAGTGCAGCTTTATGCTGGTTTACCAACCCGATGATCTCATCAGCAAATATCATCAGATCTCCCTGACGTTTGCGGGTTATGTCCGATTCCGGAAAAAACACTTTGGCATGCAGCTCCTGGTTTTTCGTACGAACGGCAAACAGAGACAGGGCAGCACAAAATTTATATAATACGGCACTCAGGGCATCCAGCGTACTCAGTTTACTTTCGGTAGCGCCCGTTAACACTATGCCTGCTGCTTTGGCTGCTAACTGAATTTTTTCAAGAAGAACTTTATATTCTCCAACCAGCAATACAATCAACGGGATAGATTCCCATACCTGTTTGTTGGTTTCAAATACTTCAGCTACAAGCTGAAACATCCTGTTTTTGTTGTTAAATCGCTTGTTCATACTACGGATTTTTTGTTAAACATTTAGGTAATTGGTTATAAATACATAAAACAATAAACACGTTAAAATACGCCTGTTAAAAAGGCATTGCACATATAAAACTGCTGGCTGCGTCTACGATATACGCCTTTTAACACATCTGCAAAGCCCATCGACATCACTGCAAAGGCAGTCGGCATTTTGTATAAGGTTGCTTACTCGTCTGCAAAGGCTGCTGACATGTCTTCGGAGACACCTCGCACCTCTTCAAAGACCACTCACACTGCTGCAATGACAGTCGATGCTGCTTCGATGACAGTTGACCTCTCCGCAAAGAACCCCGACACCGCTACAATGTCAGGTGACACTGCTGCAATGACAGTCGTAAGTGCTGCAATGAAAACGGTTTTTTTTTGCAAGGTCTTCGATTGGTTTACAGTAATATATGTACGTTAAACAAAAACGGTTATTTGTAAAGTAATAAGCTCCGGCAGTGGTGAAATAACTCTTAACAATCTGAAAAAGGGAAACAAAACCGCCATAATAGCACCCGATGGAGGCCCGATGAATTTGTGCGTTGTGAGCCGACGTAAATATTGAAACTATGATCATACGATAAAAGCGGTTGGTTTCCGTTTTCTTGTACCTTAAACCTTTAGTTTAAAAATACTTCTATGGTTTTGTGCGATTCAGAAGTAAATGTAGAAAAAAAAATGAAATGGGATGATGGGGAGGGGGATTTTTTTAGGCATGGTTGAATAAATTACAAAAATAGAATAGTAGAATGAAGTTAATTTAGAATAAAAGGGCTATACCTCAAGCAAGACAATTATCGAGAATTAAAGCTATGGACGAGTTTAAAATAACTCAGAACTTTCTATGTGTGAGATTACGTATAGTTAAAACTGTATCTAAGTCATTCAACACTTCGATATCACTGTTGCCGAGTAAATGTAACTCTTTTCGAATTTTATTTGGAAGATGTTCCATATCTTCAATACTAATTGGGTAATTAATTATTACATTTTGCAAGACCATTTGAGAAATAGCTTTTTTTAATTTGATGTCCATTGAAAGACTATATATATACTTTATAAAGGAAATTGCCTGATTGTAATTATCTTTGGTTCTTGAATAAAAAAAATCTAAGGAACGAACCGCATTCAGAAAAGTATTGTTAGGTGATTCCAAAATAGGATTTTTTTCATATTCGATCCTTAATTGATCGGAAGAAATTGTTAAACCAATATAATTGAATTCTATAAGCTTTGAATAAATAGTAGAATTCATATTCAAGTTTTTTAATAAGTAATATTCAGTAGATATTGGGACAATTGCTCCATTGAATGAAGTATAGAAGAAATAATCATCCGTAATCAAATAACCATTCTTTTGGTTAGCAAGAAATATTGTATCCATAATATATTCCCAATAAAATGCATCAAAACCATTGTCGTGATGCTGTATTTGATCAAAAAAAGCAAGCTTACTTTTTGAATATCCTATAATACAATTCTTATCAATCCAGTTTATGATAGTTTCCAATTTATTAATCCTTATCTCTTTTTGATTTTCTGGATGTTTAATAAATCTTATGGAATCTTCCAAAATATCCATCGAAAAATTTGATTTCAATTCATTTTTTTCCTCTTTGAGTATTATTTTAAAATATTCCTTAACTAAGTTGGAAATTGTGAACTTGTGCTCAAAATGAAGGTCTAACGCTTCACTTAAATCATTAAACAATAGTATGGTTGGAATGTCTAAAACACAGACAGTTAAGTTATCTGTTTGAATTGATTCAAATGATTTTAGAGGTGGTACAATAAAAGTTCGTTCTATATTTCTCAACTGATAGTAGACATCAAAAATTTTATTATTTGAGAACGAACGAACAAGTTCTGTAAAAGTGATTTTCCAATTTTTATAAGCTTCAATTTGTTCCTTTTGTAATCGATTATCAATTCCGCCCTGAGCGCCAAACTTTTTAATTAGTATATTCTTAAGCTCATCTATATCTTCACCTTGAATTTCAATAGGAATAATGTGACTTCCTGAATATGGGTCGTTATGGATTTCGTCAGTAATTTTTAAAAATAAACCTCGGTATTTATCGGTTATCTCTAATATCTCAATATTAATTAATTCTTCACCAATTTTATCGCGAACAGAAAAGCTATTACCAACTTCTTTTCCTAAAAATTTTTGATATATTCCATTTTTCACCAAACTCTTTGTTATATGCTTTACTTTTTTATCGTTGTTTAGCTTAAATCTAACATGTGTGTCAATCTCTATTTTATTAAATTTTACAGGAGGTTCTTGCTTACAGCAAAAAATGTAAAAACTAAAGTAGCTATCTTTAACTATAGAATTGTCAAAATTTTCCTTTGTATAATCATAAACAATCTCTAATCCTAAAGCATTTAGTCCCTTCTCGGAACATATCTTAGCTAAAAAGAAGGCGTTTTGCCAACCAAATTTATATTTATTGAAATTTGACTCGGTGAGGTTTTCCAAAAGCTCTGTATCCTTTTCTAGATAATATAGTGCAATAACTTTATAATAAAAGAAATAAGAAGAATCTGGAAATTTAGAACAACCAATTTGTGATAATCTCAGAAGTGTTTCGAAATCAGTTATTCTGTAGAATAATTCAATTTCATAAATCAGAAATTGAGGATTAATTTCGTACATTCTAAACTTTGAAAGTAGATCAAAGATTAATTCAGACTTATCGTTTAGGTTAATCAGATTGTCGATATATATTTTTAAAATAAGCGGAGATTCTTTGTGTCCTTCAATTGAAGATATAAAATCATTACATTCACTAAAGGCTTTAACATGATGTAGAAGAATACATAACAAATCTTTATTTGTTCTATCTAGCTTCTGCTTAGATTTAGAGAGCTCTACTAAATATGTATTACCGGGATCAACGCAAATTCCTTTAAGAACTTTACTATATAATTCAAGGAGTTTTTGTGTAGTTTCAGATTCAAATTCCTTGAAGCTTACTGTTGCTAAATATAGTTCAAAGGGATCCATATCAAGAACTTTATAAAGTTCTAAACACAATACCAAATTGTGCGCTATAACGCTATCTATAATATTAAAACTTTCACAATATTCTCGAATTAAGCTATTACATCTATTCTTATCTCCATTAGTGTGTAATATCGCATCAGCAATATTAATATTTAAAGCTTTATTAGGTGTTGGGTACTTAGTTCCAAGCTCGATGATTAGGTTATATTGTTTAGTTTGAACTAGAGCTCTCATGGTATTCTCATAGAAAAACTCGTTCGATTTATTGGTGATTAGCTGAAAAGAATGAAATAATTCTGTAGCTGATTTATTATCAAAATATTTAAGGAACACGCAAAAATGAAATAGCCAGTTAGCTTCAGTAAAAAGATGAATTTGATTAAATTCTTTGCTCTTTTTACAATAAGTCAATATTTGAAAAAAAGAATCGATGTAAGGATCAATTTGCAAAGATGATATTTTTGTATATTCTGTAATGAAAGTTTGAAAGCTAAATGTTTTATTCAAAAAATTTTCAAAATATAATGTCAGGAAGAGTTTCTTAAATAAGAAATCTTCAATACTAGTTATGTATTTAAAAGGTAAATTTGACTCTACATCGGCACCAATAAGGTCGTTAGTTCTATCAATTGTTGTGGAATTTCGAATCAATAAGTTAACATAGTAATATTTAAATGTATTTTGGTTAGTTACACTTTTGGGTACGTCAAAATTACTATCTAAAACTTTTAAAACAGAACATGCTTTAGGATTTAGTGAATCGGATTCTAGAATTTCATTAGCGGTATCTCTGGCTTTTTCAATTAGCTCCTTTTTATAGTAGGCGACGCATGCCATTTCTTTATATTCTTTTGTACCTGGAGAAAGTTCATATGCCTGTATGAATTTTAGTTGATTATCTGGATTATTCAAAAATAAAAGACCCCATCCTTTGAGATAATTAATTTGGCTTAATAATTTATTTTGTTGCTCATAAGAAAAAGAAATGGATGATATTATATCCTCAATTCTACTTAATAAATCCAATGTTATAGAAAACATTAGCTCATCAAAAATTAACTTTTTGTTATTATTTATAAGGTTTTGAATTACCAATATAGCTTCATTTGTATTACTTAAGGTGGTTAGTTTATCTATTTTGTCGTTTATTTTAGAAACCTTTTTATCCAAATTATCTAATTTATTTGAAGTTTCTAGTTGAAGAGGCGTTTTAATGTCAGTACTTAAAAGATTATAAATATCCAAAAAAGATTTAATGTCATTTTCAGGCACTTTACTGAACTCTTTTAATTTATGAATCTTACAAATTTCCTGATCAGTTAATAAAACCTTATTTAATGTTCGCTCAAAAGCATTAGTTTTAGTTCTTAAGGTTTCTTTAAAGGCAGAAATAACACTAACATGCTTAAATAATATAAGTAAAACCTTATTAGAAACCTTTTCACTAAAGCGCATTAAAGTGAAAAAATATAAACTTTCAAATTTGTCTTTTGGCTTAGTTAGTTTGTGTTCAGCTAGAAATTCGAAGAATTTTGGATTTTTTTGTAATTCCTCATATGTATATATCGCGAATTTTTTAAACATAGAAGTTAAAATGGAAATAGATAGTTTTGTAAAGAATTCCATGTCTTATTTTTTTGAAGCGGTTCTTATATTATTAACATTGATGAAAAATTTCGTCCAAGGATGAACTTTTCTGCATTAGTTTAAATACAAATGAAAACAAAATTAAAAAATTATATATCAGTAATATTCATGAATTTAAAAATATAAACGAGCGTCCCGCTATCGCTTTATCTTCGCCTTTCAGTCCCTGAGTTTAGCCCACCTTTGGCCTGACTATTCTTTAAAATTGTCAATTAACCTATCCTCCTAGCGTGCCTATTAGCCCGAGAGCTGGCGCGGATTTGCAATCTGTGCCTTTCTTAACAGTCGTTTCCGAACGCCATTTGCCCCGCAAGAAGCTAAGCTTATAGTTTTGCACGCATTACAAACGCGCACGAACTTAGGGGTACCCCCAAAAAGTTATAGCAACTTTATCTTACCTATTTCCCTATATCCTCAATTAGCTTATTTTCCACAAATAATACGTCACTCTTAATCTTTGATAAAATGGTAGTCATTGCAATTACAGGTAAATCGTTAAATTTCTCGTCTTCCCAGGTTTTGGACCGGGGGTCATTCACTTGGGTTAGCAGATATTTGTCTATTACCTCTTTACTTATAAATTCGCCAAAGTTGTTCTGAATAAAAACCCGGTAATCATCTATTAACTTCTTTAACTCCGATGCGCTCACCGCAATAGCTTCATTGTTGTGTATCGTAGAGTCACTTATGGAGGCATCCGTTATCAATTGCATTTTAAAGGTTTCAATATATTCCTTAATGGAATCCGACTTCTGTTCTAACAGGAGTATTTTGTTTTTATCAGGATGTTTTTCAAGCAAATTGTGATATTTTGCGTGTAGCTGTTCTTTTTGGGTATTTGAATCGGGGATTTGCTCATCGGCCGAAATAAAAGACTGGACAAGTTCCGATTTACTGATATAGACATTTAACAGTGAATATAATGCCCAAAGGATATATACCAAGGTGACGCTTAAAACCAAAATCCTCTTTAATCTGTTTTCTTTGTTTTTAATGATTACCCATAACAAAACAGGCACAAACAATAGTACTAAAATCGCAAATCCTGATAAAGCAACATATTCTCCAAATTCAAACCCCAGTATATTTAGCATAGAGCCGACGGAAAGTGTAACCAGGCAAAAAAGAACAATATAATCCAGTGCTCTTAATAGTTTATTTGCATGCTGTTTCAGTTTATGGATAAAATAAATGGGAGCAAACACAAAGCCAATGATACCATATCCAGCCAAAAATGATAT
>JAJYAG010000028.1:23800-47569 GCA_021779665.1 Bacteroidota bacterium
CGGGGCAATGAAGAATTTTCAAAAGCATACCTGTAAGAATTAGTGTGCTGCCCAATGTAAAAATGAGCCTGTAAATACTTTTATTCATGTGGTTGAGTCGGTAACTGTGAGTTATAATGATTAAATTCAAAGTTATCAGAATTCCAATATGAAAGCATAGTAAATCATTGTTATCCGGGAAATATTTATCTCGGTTGGATTATTCAGAATCATCTTCGGTGGTAAGGAGTTGCACAGGTTGAGAGGATCTGTTGCGATGTTGTCGAATTTATTTTCTCAACGAATTTTCGCGTCGATGAAACACCCCCGAGAGCTGGCGCGGATCTGCAATCCGTGCCTTTCTTAACAGTCGTTTCCGAACGACATTTGCCCACAAGAAGCTAAGCTTATAGTTTCGCACGCGTTACAAACGCGCGCGAACTTAGAGCTGCAGAGCTGCGAACCTATTTGTAGTTATTCATCTATGAAACTTATAGCCGCATCGCGGAGTCCTATTTCTCCCTAAGTAATTCGATAGACCGGGATCAGCCGGAAATTGCAATCGCTTCAATTTCGACCAGCGTTTCGCGGGAGGCAAGAGATGCTACTCCTATTCCTGTTACTGCTGGGCGCGATGAGCCAAAGTATTCTTTCATGATGGGGCCAACGGCTTCCATGTGATCAGCCAGTTCGCCTCTTATGTAAATTTTTACATGCAGGAGATGCTCTACCGATGCATTCGAAGCTTTCAATACATGGTCTAAATTCTCGAGAGCTCTCTTTAATTGTCCTTCTACCGTGTTGGAAGTATGCTGGAAGTTCTCGTCCCAATCTACCTGACCTGATACGAACAGAAGGTTTGTATTGAGGTCGTGATTGGCCTGCGACATTCCAAATGCGGAACCATCGTACAATTCTTTTGGGTTAATTAATTTTTTGCGCATAATAAATGTTTAAGATTTAGATTATGCTTGCAAAAGTAGGCCAACCCAAATTCGTTTCTTTTTACATTTGTTAAAAACGAACAAGTTGCGATCGGATTCTGCTCAGTTGAACCTGGGTTACTCCTATGTAAGAAGCGATGTGCCCAAGACTCACCCGGTTGATTATATCCGGATATTTCTCAAGTAATTGTATATACCTGTGCTTTGATGAGAACATCTGAAATAACCGGCTGTATTCGCTTTCTTCGAGAAAACATTCTATTGCAAGTAACCTGCCGATCGATTCAATCTCATGGTACTGAGTATATAGCTTTTCCAGTTCCGCGTATCTTATTTCTATCAGTTGACAATCTTCGAGCAATTGGATCTGAAATAAACTGGGCTTCTTTGAATAGATGCTCTGCATATCGGCAATGACTTCGTTATCGAAGAAAAAGCGGTTCGTAATTTCATTGCCACGATGGTAATAAAACATCCTTGCTAATCCGCCCGATATTAAGAAAACGCTGCGGCATACCTGGCCCTGACTTAAAACCATTGTGTTTTTAGGCAACTGATGTTTTTGTGATATGCCGTCAATAGCATCTTTGGCTTGTTTCGACAGAGCACAGTATTTCTCGAAAAATGCAGAAAAGGATTGTATCATTTGTTCATCGGTTTTAAGATGCGTCAATCGAGAGAAATGAATTGGATGTTTAACTGCAAATTTAGCTTTTTTGCGGTGTTGGGGATGCAACTAAAGAGTTTTTATGGTTCTATTCAAAGTTATCAATATTCAAATATGTTGGAATAGTAAATATTACCTCCCATTCATTTTTGTTTGGATGATCCCATGGCCAATAATTAGCCCTTGTTTTCAGTTGCACTGATGGTTAAACAGAGAACCCATTAATAATTCTCACTGATATTACTTAACAACCTTTCAAAACCTTTCCAGTTAATTATTTTTTCTTATATTGCGTGCATTGATTCAGTAGCATTACCCTTTTACTGCGACTTTTTATTTTTAAAAACCGGAAAGATGAAGAACAAACTAATTTTGGAATATCCGATGAACTGTTCGCCATTGGTATTATATCCAAGGCTTAGCACTCCCGGCGGGTTATCCGAGTGGTTTGCCGATGATGTAAACGTGGATGGAAAATTCTTTGCTTTTATCTGGGATAAAGTGCCACAACGTGCTGAGGTGATCCAGAAACGAGATATGTCTTTTATACGTTTTCGCTGGGAAGAGGAAGAACAGGACAGTTCCTTCTTCGAATTCAGGATTGTTACCGATGAACTTACCAACGAAAATGCACTTATGGTGACTGATTTTGTTGAAGATTCGGAAAAAAAGGAGGCTATCGACCTGTGGAATTCGCAGGTAAATCTTCTCAAACGCTGTATTGGCGTTTAACTCAAGCTTTAAGATAATTTAACTTAATAGCCTATGCAATCGCAATTATGTTTATAATTTTGTAGCCATTTAAAATTAAGACGTGAAGCGACTGCATAAATTAATAGTATCATCCTTTCTGGGGCCTTTTGTTTTTACCTTCTTTATAGTGGTTTTTCTGCTGCTCATGCAGTTCCTGTGGAAGTATATCGACGATCTCGTTGGTAAGGGCCTCGAAATGCACGTTATTGCCGAGTTACTTATTTATACAGCTGCCAGTCTTGTTCCAATGGCTATTCCTTTGGCTGTGCTTTTAGCTTCGTTAATGAACATGGGCAGCCTGGGCGAAAATTATGAGTTAACCGCTCTTAAAGCAGCCGGTATTTCCCTGCAGAGAATAATGCGACCTTTGATTATCCTGAGTTTTGCTATCGCCGCAATAGCTTTTCTGTTTGCAAATTACCTGCTCCCTATTACCAACCTCAAAATGCGGTCGTTGCTTTACGATATCCAGCAGCAGCGTCCCGAACTTCAGATCCGTGAAGGGGTTTTCTATAATGGAATTGAAAATTACAGCATATACATTGGTAAAAAGGATTACAAGACCAATTTGCTCAGGAATATCAAAATATACGACCATACCGAACGGCGCGGAAATACCTCCGTTACCCTGGCCGATTCGGGCTATATGAGGATTACTTCCGATAAAAAATACCTATTGGTGACGCTTTACAGCGGTTACAGATATTCCGACGTTGTTAACCAACAGCGGACACAACAATACCGGCCTTCAACCTATCCGTTTCAACGCGATAAATTCCAAAAGGAAATCATTCACATCGAATTAAGTGGCTTTGGTTTAACGCGTACCGACGAACAGCTTTTCAAACAAAACTATCAGATGTTGAATTTGAAGCAGTTGAATTTTTTCGCCGACTCGATGTATAAAGATGTTGAATATCGCTCGGGAAGTCTCGCCAATACACTTAAATCGTCAACTTTATTTCAGAATCATCCTTCCATATTAAAAAATTCTCTGGTTGCAGATACGTCGAAAATTAAACCGAAAACTCTTTCGACAAACTTTGATAGTCTTTTCGCTGTTTTGCCGTCGACCGAAAAGCAAAATGTAATAAACAATGCGCTGAGTATGGCACGCGACAGCAAGTCGTACATTATGTCGTCGTTCTCGAATAATGATGACACCCTACGTCGTGCACGCAAATATGATATTGAGTGGCAGCGAAAATTCACGCTTTCCATCGCCTGCTTTATTTTCTTTTTTATAGGAGCTCCGTTGGGGGCTATTATCCGTAAGGGCGGCTTAGGGATGCCGGTGGTTGTATCGGTTGGCTTTTTTGTGATTTATTATATGATATCCATTTCCGGTGAAAAATTCGCCCGTGAGGGTGTTCTCACTCCATTCATGGGTATGTGGCTTTCGGCACTGATTCTTTTACCATTAGGTATTTTTCTTACTTACAAAGCTACAACTGACTCAGCCATCCTGAATATGGATACCTATTCAAACTTTTTTAAGAAAATCCAAAACATTTTTACAAAAAGGAAAAGGAAAACGTTGATTTAAGCTCATGAATGTTCTTCACTTATGTACAAAAGTTCCATTCCCGGCAAAGGATGGGGGAGCACTCGCCATTATGTCCTTTGCCCGCCTTTTGCAAATGAACGGACATTCTGTTACAATTCTGGCTGCCAATACCGTAAAACATTTTCAGACCGAAGTCATCGGTGAAATTGACGGAATTACGCTTAAGGCTGTAAATATTCAAACCTCAGTCTCTCTTCCGCGGTTAATTGGCAATCTGTTTTTTTCAAAAATTCCTTATAATATTTCACGTTTCAGAAATGATGCTTTTGCTGCCGAACTCAAAAATCTGCTAAGTCAAAATAGCTACGATGTTATCCAGCTCGAAGGTCCGCATATGGGCATTTACTTTTCTGAGATAAGAAGGTATTCAAAGGCTAAAATTGTTTTAAGGGCCCATAATGTCGAACATTTATTATGGGAAGATATTAAAAGCGAAACATCATCATTCATCAGGAGATTTTACCTGTCGATCCTGGTAAATCGCCTCAGAACTTTTGAGAAGGAACTTATAACAAATGTAGATGCTGTAGTTTCAATAACAGAAAATGATTTGCAAGTTATAAACAAATTTTCCAAGCCAGTTCATTGCTGTGCCATTCCATTCGGAATCGATCAGGCTCAGTATCACAAGCCGGCTGAAGGGGAGGAGAATTCTTTGTTTTTTATAGGGGCTCTCGACTGGCTTCCTAACCAGAAGGGGTTGATCTGGTTCCTGGAACAAGTATGGCCAAAACTTAAAAAGGCTTGTCCGGAAGTCCATTTTCATGTAGCCGGCCGAAACGCTCCTGTGTGGCTGGCGGAGCGACAGCAAAGTCAAAATATTAACTTCTGTGGCGAAATTGACGACGCTGGAGATTTTTTAAGTAAATTTCAGGTTCAGATAGTTCCGTTATTTTCCGGAAGCGGAATAAGGATAAAGATTCTTGAGGGAATGGCTATGGGAAAAGCAATTGTAGCTACTTCAAAAGCGGTTGAGGGTATTGGAATAACTCCCGGAAAGGAATTGATGATAGCTGATGATGCTGATGCTTTTATGCTGGCAATAAAGGATTTATTGACTCATAAAAATAAAAGGAATTCAATTGGAACAGAAGCAAGGGCTTTTATTTCCAAAGAATTCGATAACTTAGCCCTCGCAAATAAGGTCGGGAGTTTTTACCGGAGCTTAATTCCGGTTTAACGTTTATGATACATGATTGCTGAGATATTATTTTGGATTTTAATCGCACTCTTGTTTTATTCGTACTTTATCTTTCCTGTCATTATCAGGATTATAAGTAAATATAAATCGAAGAAAAAAAGAGCTTTACCGGACTTGAAACATTTTCCGAAGGTATCGGTTATCGTTTCGGTTTATAATGAGCAGGCTCATATTGCCGGGAAAATTCAAAATATTATTGATTGTGATTATCCCTCCGATAAAATTGAGATAATTGTTGGGTCAGATGGATCAAACGACAAAACCAACGAAATCATCACCTGTATTTCTGAAACCTGTTCTATTCTGAAACCACTGTTTTTTACTGAGCGACGGGGTAAAAGCGCTGTAATAAACGATTGTGTTGCAGTTGCTACCGGCGAATTTCTTATTCTAACCGATGCCAAGGCCTCTCTGGAAAAGAATGCTATAACGTCCATGCTCAGACATTTTCAGGATGAAAAAATTGGGATTGCCGGGGCGACTATCATCAATAAAAATGCGAATTGCAAAGGAATTGCCCATCAGGAGAGTACATTTATGTCGCAGGAGATAAAAGTAAAATATGACGAGGGCGTTTCATTTGGTTGTTGCATTGGAATTTATGGCGCCTGCTATGCCATCCGGAAGGATTTGATACCTCATGTGCCACCCGATTTTGCTGTCGACGATTTCTATATAAGCATGAAAGTTCTTGAAAGGAGATACAAAGTAGTTCTGGATATTGAATCCATTTGCTATGAGAATGTGACCAGCAGAATTTCTGAGGAATTCAGAAGAAAAGTGCGAATAGGTGTGGGAAATATTCAAAACCTGAAAGTATTTATGCATCTGCTTTTCAGGTTTAATGCAATGAGTTTTTGTTTTTTCTCGCACAAGGTAATACGGTGGCTCGGACCGTTTTTCCTGGTTGCCATGCTTGTTCTTAATGCATTTTTGTGGAACGAAGGCTTATTATATAAAATTCTGATGCTCATGCAGCTTTTTAGCATTTTAGCATCGGTAGCTGATTTTTATTTGAAGAAAATTCACTTACAAATTATAATTTTGCGCTTTGTTACGCATTTTTATACCATGAACCTTGCACTGTTAGTAGGGTTTTTTAAATATCTTATAGGAGTTAAAGCTAATGTCTGGGAACCAACCAAACGATAATAAAATAAAGCTCAATACCATCGAAGAGGCCATTGAGGATATCCGTCAGGGAAGGATGATTATTGTTGTAGATGACGAAAACAGGGAAAATGAAGGAGATTTTATCGCCGCAGCCGACCTGATTACCCCTGAGATTATCAATTTCATGGCCATACATGGTCGTGGGCTGATTTGTGCTGCCCTGCCCGAGAATCGTTGCAAAGAGCTAGAACTCGATTTAATGGTTACGAATAGTAATGCCCTCAACAAAACAGCATTTACTGTTTCGGTCGATTTAATTGCACCTGGTATTACCACGGGAATTTCTGCATCCGACCGCGCCCGGACCATAAAAGCACTTGTTGATCCGGCGACCAAACCCGAAGATCTGGCTCGTCCCGGCCATATTTTCCCTTTAATAGCCCGTGATAAAGGTGTACTTCGCCGCGCAGGTCATACCGAAGCTGCGATTGACCTTACCCGGATGGCCGGGTTGAAACAGGGAGGTGTATTGGTCGAAATAATGAACGAAGACGGAACTATGGCACGTTTGCCACAGCTGATGGATCTTGCCGCAAAGCTGAATATCAAGATTATTTCGATTGAAGATTTGATTACCTATCGCCTGAGAAGCGAATCTCTTATCAAGAAAGGCGTACGTATAAATCTTCCTACAAAATTCGGTAATTTCGATCTGATTCCTTTTATCCAGCTCTCCAATGGTTATGAGCATGTTGCTTTGATAAAGGGCTCCTGGAGTAAGGATGAGCTTGTATTGGTGCGTGTACATTCTTCATGCCTTACCGGCGATATTTTTGGTTCCATGCGCTGCGACTGTGGGCCGCAACTTCATCAGGCAATGCGTCAAATAGAAAAGGTAGGAAAAGGCGTAGTGGTTTACATGAACCAGGAAGGCCGTGGAATTGGACTATTCAACAAAATTAAAGCATATAAACTGCAGGAGGAAGGACGGGATACCGTTCAGGCAAACCTCGACCTGGGATTTAAGGCTGATGAGCGCGATTACGGGGTAGGAGCTAGCATATTAAGAGAACTTGGTTTGGGAAAAATCCGGCTGATGACTAATAATCCCGTTAAACGCATTGCTCTTGAAGCTTACGGACTGCAAATAACAGAAATTGTACCGCTGGAAGTGGAACCAAATCCATTTAACGAATTCTATTTAAGAACCAAGCGCGACAAAATGGGGCATTCGCTCGATTTTCTCATTAACGAAAGCGAAGGATAATTCATGGATAAGAACTTTCGCATTGTATTTATGGGTACGCCCGGCTTTGCTGTATCGGCGCTCGACGCTCTTGTGAAAAGCGGAGCCAATATTGTAGCAGTCGTAACGGTTCCCGATAAACCGGCAGGCCGTGGATTGAACCTTAAAGAATCGGAAGTGAAACAGTATGCAGTGGCGAATCAGCTGAGAGTACTCCAACCTGAAAAACTGAAAGATCCGGCCTTTATTGAAGCTATGCGTGAGCTTCAGCCCGATCTGGCTGTTGTGGTTGCATTTCGTATGCTTCCGGAAGTGATCTGGAGTATGCCACGAAAAGGAACTATAAACCTGCATGCATCGTTGCTGCCTCAATACCGGGGAGCAGCGCCTATTAACTGGGCCGTTATAAATGGCGAAACCAAAACAGGCGTTACCACTTTCTTTATTGAAAAGGAAATTGACACCGGAAAAGTAATTGCAAAAAGTGAAGTTATAATAACAGCTGATGATACTGCGGGTACGGTGCACGATAAATTAGCAAAGGTTGGCTCGGAACTTCTTGTAGAAACAGTAAAATCAATCATCAGCGATTCTTATGTTCCTATCCCGCAGGAGCAATTAATAGCCGGCAATCTGAAGCCTGCTCCTAAAATATTCCGCGACGATTGTCGTATCGATTGGAATAAACCAGTTCAAAATACTTTTAATTTTATCAGAGGGTTAAGTCCTTACCCTGGAGCGTGGACATTGATCAAGACCGGTGATGAGCAAAAAACTCTGAAAATTCTGGAGTGTAAACCTGTTTTTTCAGGAAAAAGCAAGAGCAAAATCTGGACAGAAAATGGAATTCTGAATATCCCTTGTTCCGATGGGCATATTGCCGTTGAAAAGCTCCAGATGGAAGGCAAAAAGGCCATGAAATCAGATGAATTCCTGAGGGGTATCCGCGATTTGGAAATTTACAGCATAGAGTAAAAAATATTTGTAAAATGTTGGAAGCTATTTTTTCTTTTATAACTTTGTAGCGCAAAGAACTTTTAATAGTGGCGAATGAAGGCTGCCAATCTAAGATTTTTGCATTTTTTTTATTTTTAAACTTTGAAATGCAGAGTACTTTTAAAAAATCAATATGAAAGCTGTAACAATAATCAGTAATAATATCAGGGTCTTCCTTCTCAGCATCAGGTTCTATGCTGTCCTGTTCCTTATTCATCTGCTGAAAGCATCTTATAAAATAATTCTTAATAAACATTAACCATTAAACTTTATCATTATGAGCATTATCAACGAAGTTTCCAATTGGATCCGTAATTCCATCACTTTAAAGTTAGCCGTTATAGGCATACTGGTGTTGATTTTACTTATTCCGGCGTCCATGATTCAGATTCTGATAACTGAGCGCAGCCAGAGTCATAAGCAGGTTACTTTTGATATTACCTCCAAGTGGGGGGCCAACCAGATTATTTCGGGGCCGGTTCTTACAATTCCTTATAAGATTGTAAGCGAAAAGAACGGGAAAATACTCGAGACTGTATCGTATGCTCACTTTTTGCCTGAAACGTTGAATATTAACGGGAAAATTGTTCCTGCCACGCGAAAAAGAAGCATATATAAGGTAATTCTCTACAATAGCAGCCTTTTACTGGATGGAACCTTTGTCAAACCCGATTTTTCGCTGCTTAATATTCCAAATGAAAATGTTTTATGGGCCGAAGCTTTCATAACCGTCGGTATACCCGATTTAAAAGGTATTCGCCGCGCTATAAACATTCAGTGGAACGATCAGAGTTTTGTTGGCAATCCGGGTGTTTTATGCCGCGATATTGTTGAATCAGGAATAAACAGCAGGGTGCCTGTAAATCCCGAAGCTTCACTTTATAAGTTTGCTGTTAATCTTGATGTGAACGGAAGTGAAAATCTCAGTTTTGCTCCGTTAGGTAAGGAAACTCATGCCAAGCTCGAATCGTCCTGGAATTCACCTGGTTTTAACGGTGCCTTTTTGCCCGAAAAGTCAAATGTAACTCCGAATGGATTCACTGCCGAATGGAACATCCTTCATCTTAACCGGAATTATCCGCAGCAATGGACGAGCGCTGACAAACAAACCATTGAGGCTTCTGAGTTTGGACTGGATCTGATTCTCCCTGTGGATCACTACCAAAAATCAACCCGCTCGGCAAAATATGCTGTAATGTTTTTGTTTCTTACTTTTCTTGGATTCTTTGTAAATGAGTTAATTAATAAGCTAAGAATCCATCCCGTTCAATATCTGTTGATTGGGTTAGCCCTGATAATTTTTTACACTTTGCTATTATCTATTTCCGAATATGCAGGATTTAATATAGCCTATGCAATTGCCAGTTTACTTACCATTTCGCTCATCACGGGTTATTCTTTTCTGATTTTAAGTAAGAAAGGCGGCGTAATAATTGGTTTGATTCTGACAGCCCTTTATGGATTCTTATTTGTATTGCTGCAGCTCGAAGAATATTCGCTTCTTTTTGGAAGTATCGGTTTGTTTGTAGTACTTGCTCTGGCGATGTTTGCTTCACGCAAAATAGACTGGTATTCGCCGTTGGCCGATCCCAAGGAATAATAAATAAAAGAGCCCGATGAAAGGTATGTCCATCGGGCTCTTTTTAAAATATTGCTTAAATATTAAAGTGTTCTGATTTTGATGCTGCGATACCAAACATCGTTACCATGATCCTGCAATCCTATGAATCCTTGTTTTTCTTTTCCACCGGCATTGAGGAAGTCATCCCAACCTTTGAATTTACTTTCGTTGATCATTTTCTTCCAATCTTCGGTCCATAAGTGATATTCAAGAACTTTTTCGCCGTTCATATAGTGAACAACGGTTCCCTGATATACCATGATACCAGCTTTGTTCCATTCGCCTGCAGGTTTTGAATTCTGTGGAACAGCAGGAATAAGGTCGTATAACGAACCAGCCTGACGGTTACCATCTTTTCCTAATTTGGCATCAGGATGTTTTGCATTATCAAGAACCTGATACTCGGGAGAAGATTTCCAAATTGGCTGACCTTTCTTTTCCTGAGCAAGGTAAAAAATACCACTGTTACCACCAGGACCAACTTTCCATTCGAGGCTCAATTCAAAATCTTTGAATTTTTTGTCATAAATAATATCACCACCCATACCGGCTTCGCCAGTACCTGTTTCGAGGCAGTGCAGTGTTCCGTCTACAACTTCCCAGCCACTGTCGGGAAATGCAGTTTTGTTATAACCTCTCCATCCTGTGCTTGTGGTTCCATCGAACAGTAAGGTCCATCCTTCGGCTTTTTCAGCATCTGTTAAGGTGTTGGGAGTTTCAACAACAGGTTTCAAAGTATCAGCAGCTGCAGAGTCACTGGCAGCATTATTTGAAGTCGATTTGCAGGAAAAAATCAGGGCTGCTCCTGCAAGAAGCATTGTTCCAAAAATGAGATTAACTTTTTTCATTGTTCTATAAGGTTTAAAGTCAAAACTTGTTTAATTAAAAAACATCCACCTGTTCAGTTTTACCTTTTCAGATGGATGTTTATAATATTTAACTATACATTATTATGCTGGCATCTGTGGAAGTGTATAGCCATCACGATAAGTATGTTTAATTAATTCAGCAGCAAACTGTTTGGCTGAAACAGGATCGCTCCAGGTCTTGTTGAAGGTCGGGTGACCATCGTGAATCCTGAAACCGTCAGCAATAACAGTCTTAACCTTTTCTTCATCCTTAAGATTGGTGAATTCCATGCTTTCGCCATTCCAGGTCAATTCTTTGTTGAGACCTTGTAAACGAACTGCAAGAACGCCCATTACAACCATTTCGTTGAAAGGACCTGCTTCGCTGAAGTCGGATTTTGGTTTTATGCGGCTTTCAGGAGATTCTTTACAAGCACGTACCCAATCCATTTCGTGAGGACCACCTTCTGCAGGTTTTTCAACACGACGTTCGGTTTTGGGAGCATTGGGAACACGACCGGAGAGTAACCATGGGTTAACACCATAGCAACCGCAGATAAGCGTATCTTTGGTACCGTGGAAAATAACGCCACCACCCTGATCGTTCATATCCTTACCAGCAGGCCATCCTGCAGGCATAGCAGGTTTCAAACCACCATCGTACCAGATAACTTCAACTTCAGGGAAATTGATTTTAACTGACTTGTCAGCTTTATCCTTAGCACGCATCGGGTAGGTAAGTTTAACCATTTGAGCGTTAGGAGCACAATCGGTTAACAATAAAGTTGAGCTGGCCTGAACTTTAGTAGGATATTTAAGTTTAAGCGATTTGAATACAGGGTGCAGGATATGGCAAGCCATGTCTCCAAGAGCTCCTGTTCCGAAATCCCACCATCCGCGCCAGTTCCATGGGTGATAAATGCTGTTGTATGGACGCATTCTGGCCGGGCCGATAAATAAATCCCAGTTTAATGTTTCAGGAACCCATTCACCTTTTTCCGGACGGTTCAGACCCTGTGGCCAGATAGGACGGTCGGTGAAAGCTTCCACTTTCTTGATGTCACCAATTTCGCCATTCCAGATCCATTCGCAGGTAAGGTTAACACCTTCGCCCGACGCTCCCTGGTTACCCATTTGGGTGGCTACCTGGTGCTTTGCAGCAAGCTTGGTTAACAAACGCGATTCGTAAACAGTGTGGGTAAGAGGTTTCTGCAGATAAACGTGCTTGCCCATGGCGATTGCATTGGCAGCAGTTACAGCATGAGAATGGTCAGCAGTTGCAATAACAACAGCATCAATGGATTTACCCATTTCATCATACATTTTTCTCCAGTCCCAATACCATTTTGCTCCAGGATAGGTTTCGAATAAACCGTTTTGTTTACAATAACCCCAGTCTACATCGCAAAGGGCTACAATGTTTTGAGATTTGAGATTTTTAAGGTTAGCATTACCCATACCGCCAACACCTATACCGGCAATATTAAGTTTATCACTGGGAGCAGTGTATCCGAATTTCTTTCCCATAACAACACTGGGAACAATTGTAATACCTGCTGCCGCTGTGGCTGCATTACCTAAAAACTTTCTTCTTGATATTGATTTGCTCATGATACTATAAGTTAGTAGATTAAGTTAACTTTTAATGAACTTGATATTACAAATATCTGAAAAAATCTGAATTATCAATCGATGTGTTGATAATTCTTCCTTAAAAAGGGTGTTTGAAGTGTATTTCGAGAATATGATTACCTGGTTTTGAAAAAATTGGCTTTGGTGCCTTTTACTCCGGGATTGGCAACAAAAACCTTTCCTGCATCGGGATATTTTTTAAGAGCATCTGCCGACATCCCTGTACTTGCTGTAGTAATGTAGAGTATATCCAGGTTCTTACCCCCAAAGGCACAAGAGGTTACATTGGGAGCTGCAACTTCAACCTTTGCAAGCATCTTTCCGGTTTGCGGGTCCCAACGGCCCACACAATTACCTCCCCAGTGTGATATCCAGAGTTTTCCTTCTGAGTCGATACTCATTCCGTCAGGATATCCTATACCTTTAGGAAACTGGATTACAATGCGTGGTTTCGAAATATTCCCGGATGCATTGTCATAATCAAATGCCCGTACTGCTCCGGTAGGCGTATCGATGTAGTACATCGTTTTTTTATCGGCGCTCCAGACTATGCCGTTGGATGTTGAGACACTGTCGAGCATTTGAACAGCCTCTCCTTTGAACGACACTCTGTAAAGTGACGCCTTATATCTCGGGCCCAGGCTTCCTACCCAGAAACGGCCACCCGGATCGCATTTTCCATCGTTAAACCTGTTTTCGGTCAGGTCTTTTTCAGGCGAAACCAAGAGTTTGAGTTTTTGATTTTTCAGATTGTATGCGTAAATACCGTCCTTTAAAGCAACCATCACTCCGCCGGTATCGATGGGAACGACAGTTCCAACTTTCTGGCCAAGTTCGAAACTTTTTTCCTCACTGTTAACAGGATTGTAAGTATAGAGCATTCCTTTATCAATATCGACCCAGTAAAGAAGTTGCTGTTTTGGATGCCAGATTGATCCTTCGCCCAGATCTGCTTTTGTATTTAAAAGTACTTTCGAGGGTATGGAAGTTTGTGCAAGGGTATTTCCAATACCAGCAAATGCTGCTAATAAAGTTGCCAGAATAAAGATTTTCATATTGTGCTTTTTTTAGAATAACAAAGCTAAGGAATTAACTCCGTTTTTTCAGATGCTTTTGTTTTATAACTCATTAAACTTATTCCTGAAATAGAAGTTAAAATGAGTAATCCGCCTGCAATAATCCGGATGGAAAGTTCTTCGGAAAAAACCGCCACGCCAAGCAATACAGCAAAAATTATACGCGATGCCGACATAAGTGAGCCTTCACGGGCCGATATAAACTTGTATCCCCAGGTCATGAAAACTTGTCCCAGAAACCCCGTCACGGCTGAACAGGCAACATAAAAAATATTGATGCCCTCGGGCATTATAAAGGTAGGAATTACAAGGATTGCGTTTATAATTAATCCAATCCCCATAAGGTAAAACAGGATAAGAATGGTGGAATCGTATTCCCGGGCCATGCGCAGCGAAATAACACTAAAGCCTCCTATTATCCCGGAGATTAAACCGAACACATCACCTCTGTTGATATTATGAAAATCGGGGTGGATGATGAAGTAGATTCCAACCGATGAAAGCGCCAGAAACAGGTAGTTAACAGGTTTTGCTTTTTCCGACTTGATGATCAGAGGCGAAAACAAAAAGATGAATAAAGGATAAGTCATGTTCAGCATGTTGGCGTTTGTAATGGATGTATACTGAACTGCAAGAAAAAACAGGATTACCGCCGTTGTATTTAAAAACGACCGCCATAGTACAAGATCAGTCCTGTGGGGTTTTAAAGGAATTTTTAACCTGTACACGGAGTATGCCGAAGCAATGAATCCGATAAGAAATCTGAATGAAACGATCTCGGTTCCTGAAATATCGGAGCTATTGGTTACCAGTTTGGCAAAGACCGTAGATACTGCAAAACAAAATTCGGCTAATAGCAGGAGGGTTATTCCTTTATACATTTTTAAGTATGAAGTGTGAAGTATGAAGGATGAAAGAATGGAGAATGAATTAAGAAGGATGAAGTAAGATCCGAATTAAAGGGGAAAATTCTTTTCAGACTTTATACCTCATCCCTCAAATTTTATTTACCAATTCCAGAGTAATATCTCATAAACTGAATGCGTTCGTACGAAGAAGCTTCCTTACTTTTATACTGGTTCAGGCTGCCAATAAACTGGTCGGGATAGTTATAACCGTTCCTTTTCATCCAGAGTTCAATCTCGCTTAAAACTGCAGGGATTACCTCGAAACCGTTTTTGTATATCGACGAAACCATCTGCACGGCTTTAGCTCCTGAAAGTAAAAACTTAAGGGCTGTTTTTCCATCGTGAATACCAGTGCTTCCTGCAAAATCGATATTGTTTTTCTCCGAAAGGATGGAAATCCATCTCAAAGAATTGGAATATTCCGTTGAGGTACTATAAATGTTTCCTGCAATTATTTCCATGCTATCCACATCGATATCCGGTGAGTAGAACCTGTTAAAAAGTACTACACCGGCTACTCCTGCCTGCTGAAGTCTGGCAACAAGCTGGGAAATATTACAGAAGTATGGCGAAATCTTTACTGAAACAGGAATGCTGACCACTTTCTTTATTTTCTCAACAAGCTCCAGATGCACCTTTTCAACATCCAACGGCGACTTATTTGGATTGGCATTGAGCATGGCAATATTGAGTTCAATGGCATCCGCTCCTGCTTCCTGAATCTTTTCGGCAAAATTAATCCATTCGCCGGAGGTAATACAGTTAATGCTCCCAATTACCGGTAGTGAGGTTTCGTGTTTAACCTGACGTATCAGATTGAGATAATGATTGATATAGTTATCCTTTATGTGATAATCGATATAATCCATACTCTCTGAGCGCTCGCTGTAAATCATATGGTTTTTCTTTGCCTGCCGCATATCGTTTTCGGCATCCAGGATAATCTGCTCTTCAAATAACGATTTCAGTACCACTGCACCTACACCGTTACGTTCAAGATTTTTGATGCTTTCCAGATTTGATGTTAGTCCTGAGCTTCCTGCTATAATAGGGTTGCGCAAGGCAATTCCAAGATAAGTAGTAGATAATTCCGCCATAACAATTTATTTAACCGATACATTTTTTTTCATATACTCATGCATTGCCTGAGCGGCTTTACGACCATCGCCCATGGCAAGAATTACTGTTGCTCCTCCGCGAACAATATCGCCTCCGGCGAAGAGATCGGAAATACTGGTTTGCAGAGAGTCTTCATTCACCACCAATGTTCCCCAGCGGGTTGTTTTTAAATCGGGAAGGGTTCGGGGAAGCAAAGGGTTGGGAGAAACCCCGATGCTTACAATAACCGTATCTACGTCGATCAGAAATTCAGAGCCGGCAATAGGCACAGGTTTACGACGTCCCGAGGCGTCGGGTTCTCCAAGGTCCATTTTCTGAACCAACACCTGCAGAACACGTCCCTGAGCATCAGCCCGGTATTCAAGGGGGTTGTGGAGGCACATAAATTCAATTCCCTCTTCGAGCGCATGTTTAACTTCCTCCTTGCGCGCTGGCATTTCGTCCATCGACCGGCGGTAAATAATCATCGCTCTTTCTGCTCCCAGACGTTTGGCAGTACGAACGCTATCCATAGCTGTATTTCCGCCGCCAATTACGGCTACGTTTTTACCGCTTAATACGGGCGTATCGTATCCATCACGCGAGGCTCCCATCAGGTTAATCCGGGTAAGATATTCGTTGGATGAGAATATGCCAACGAAATTTTCACCAGGGATGTTCATAAAATTCGGTAATCCGGCTCCGCATCCCACGAAAAAGGACATGTAGCCCATGGATCTCAGCTGATCTATGGTTGCCGTTCTGCCTACCAAAAAGTTAGATTCGAATTTAACACCAAGTTTTTTCAGGGTTTCAATTTCCACATCTACAATTTCGTTGGGAAGACGGAATTCGGGGATGCCATACTTCAATACTCCGCCAATTTCGTGCAAAGCTTCAAAAACCGTTACATCGTAACCCATTTTGGCGAGATCTGCAGCAGCAGCAAGTCCTGCCGGGCCACTACCGATGATCGCTGTTTTAATACCGTTCTTTTCTTCGATTTCCGGTACGGAAATCAGGCCTGAGTTTCTTTCGAAATCGGCAGCAAATCGTTCAAGGTTGCCAATTCCTACGGCAGGTTTATTTAACCGAAGGGTATAAAAGCACTGTGATTCGCATTGTACTTCCTGAGGACAAACACGGCCGCACACTGCGGGAAGAGTATTTGTTTCCTTTAATACCTGTGCAGCTCCTGCAAAATCGCCCAGTTCAATTTTCTTAACGAACTTGGGAATATTGATATTCACCGGACAGCCTCCTATACAGGTAGGGTTTACACAGTCGAGGCATCGGCGGGCTTCTTCAACAGCCATTTCGGGGGTGAAACCTGTATTCACCTCTTCGATGTTGCCACTGCGTACCACCGCATTTTGCTCCGGCATTTTATGTTTTTCTATTTTAGTCCTGTCGGCTTGTTTGATGCTTTTTCGCAATTCTTCCCTCCAGGGCTGATTTCTTTCGAAGGATAATATTTCAGGGGTAATCATAGTCCTTGTTTAATATAAGTGAAAGGTCCCTGAAGCATTGCTTTACGCTCCAGATCGCGGTATGCGCCCAATCGCAGCAAAAGTTCATCGAAGTCAACCTGGTGTGCATCAAACTCGGGTCCATCCACACATACAAATTTTGTTGACCCCCCTACCGTAACCCTGCAGGCTCCGCACATTCCCGTTCCATCCACCATAATGGAATTAAGGCTTGCCATGGTGGGTATATTGTATTTACGGGTAAGCTGTGATGCAAATTTCATCATAATGGCGGGGCCAATAACCACCGCTTCATTTATCTTTTCCTTTTGGATAAAAGTTTCCATACCATGGGTAACCAAACCTTTTTCACCGTAGGAGCCATCGTCGGTCATAATGATAACTTCGTCGGAAGTTTCCCTCATTTCTTTTTCGAGAATGATGAGATCTTTATTCCGGGCAGCCAGAACACTTACAACCCGGTTGCCGGCCTGTTTCAGAGCTTGTGCTATAGGCAGGAGAGGAGCAACTCCAACACCTCCGCCGGCACATAAAATAGTTCCTGTAATGCCAATATGAGTTGCGTTACCAAGCGGTCCCACAACATCGTGGATAAAATCGCCTGCATTTAGCTGGGCAAGCTTAAGAGTACTTAATCCAATTTTTTGAACAATGATGGTAATTGAACCTTTTTCAGGATCGCCTCCCGAAATGGTTAAAGGAATTCTCTCTCCGCGCTCATCAACTCTCAGAATGATGAAGTGCCCTGCCTTTCTGGCTTTAGCAATCAGGGGAGCTTCAATGTCCATTCTGAAAACCGACTCGGATAGAAATTCCTTGCTTAAAATTTTGAACATCGGTTATTTTAGTTTATTGAATTAAATGGCCGAATTTAGTTAAGTTCATTGTTTCAGGTCAAATAATATATCTAATTTATAATATTTCTAAATTATAGAGCATGTTTTCCTAAAATATCTTTTGAGCAAGCTTGCGATTAGCTAAAAGTTTATTGAGTTTATAGTTCAGAAAAGCTGACCCGGCACCGATTACAATGCCTCCAAGCAGATCACTTGGATAATGCACTCCAAGGTGCATTCTGGAGTAAGCCACTGAAGATGCCCAGAGATAAGATGGTGCAATAACATACCATTTCGGATAAGCCAGACTCAGTGAAGTTGCCAGCGAAAACGAATTGCTCGTGTGTCCCGATGGAAAAGACGCACTGCTGACAGATATCGCCGGATCGAGGGAAGAGTAGGTTACAAAGGGCCGTTCCCGGTTAATTGCATGCTTCAGAATATAGGTAACGGCTGCAGAAGTAACAACAGTAGCGCAAATTACTGCCGATTTCCGAAAGTTCAGCGAGTCTTTTTTGATGAATGAGTAAGCGGTCATAGCTACAGGTAAACCGATACAAATTTCGGTGGTGGTATTGCTTAAAAACCTCATGGACGGATCGAGACTCACATTGCGGTTAAGATTAATATGTTTTAGCAGCTGAATATCAATATTCTGAGAAAATACCGCACCAAAGATGAGAAACGAAACTAAAGTTACAATAGCTTTTTTCATGGTTTGCTTTAATAGCCGGCAATTTAGCAATAAGTGAAAACAAAACAAGCAGTTATTCCGGAGAATAACTGCTTGCGATTTTAACAACAACTAATATTAACTATGCAATTGATTTAAGAGCTTTTTCATAATCGGGTTCCTGAGCAATTTCGGGTACCTGTTCTGTATAAACCACTTTGCCTGAACCATTAACAACAACGATAGCACGGGAGAATAATCCTTCAAGCGGACCATCGGTAATAGTTACTCCATAGTCTTTTCCGAAACTGCTGTTTCGCAGTTCCGATAATGGAACCACGTTTTTTAAACCTTCCACAGTGCAAAAACGGTTGTGAGCAAAAGGCAAATCGCGCGATACACATAAAACTATGGTATTGTTTAGTTTTTCTGCTTCTGCATTAAACTTACGTACTGAGGTGGCACATACACTTGTATCGAGACTTGGGAAAATGTTCAAAATGACATTTTTGCCTTTAAAGTCGGCAAGTGTTACATCAGAAAGGTCGGTTTTGGTAAGCGTGAATTCGGGTGCAGAGTTGCCGGTTTTGGGTAATTCTCCTGAAGTATTGACAACATTACCCTTGAATGTAATTTTAGCCATGTTTAAATAAAATTTTAAGTGTAATTATTTTTACTAAAAGTTAAACATAATATTGTTATAAAGGTTCAAAGCCTTGCATAAATTATGTTACAGCTCTTGTTTTGTTGAGATTGGGCTATCCTTATCAAGGGTAATTTGCGTTCTATATTCCAAGTTCCGTTCAAATTGTTAAAGAAGCTTAAAACCGTGGACTTTTAGAAGTTTATGGTATGTAATTTGAGTTTATGCTCCAAAACAAATTTAAAACTTCAGGCATATGAAACGATTAATAATATTTATGGGAATATTCCTGGCCGGAGTTATTTCAGTCCAGGCACAGGATGAAGCACTGAGCCGGAAGGAAATGAAAAAACAGCAAAAAAAGGCTCAGGATGAACAGAAATATATCAGAACAGGAGAACTACTGGACAGCATGAAATTTGTGCTGGAAGCTGATTATCTAGATAACCAGCGGGGAACCAGGGTAATAGTGCCCAATACGTTAAATTTTATAATGGTCGATTCTACAAGTGCAGTGCTGCAGATTGGCCGTAACACCGGAATTGGCCGGAATGGTGTTGGCGGAACTACTGCCGAAGGTATCATATCGAAGTACCAGGTTACCAAAAATGAAAAACGGAAAACCTACGATGTAAGGATGAATGTAAATACTAACATTGGTAATTACGATGTTTTTATGATGGTAGCCGCTGATGGTAGTGCCCGGGCAACGTTATCAGGCTTGTATCCCGGAAAACTTGTCTGGGATGGCGATATTGTTTCGCTCGAAGAAACAATCACCTATCAGGGTAGGACTACTTATTGATAAATCCTGGAAAATATTTGGAAAGAGGTCGGTTTTGCCGGCCTTTTTTCTTTGGTAGCAATTCATAACCGACTTATGAGAATTATCTGCTTTAAACTATCTGCCAACTTTAGTTTTTAAAAATTGTTTAATTTTACTCGCACCAAAGCTTTGGAATTGTTAATAGCATTAATCTTACCATTTAAACAAAAATCCTCATGAAGACAACCGTTATTCTGGCAATACTCACTTTTAGTTTTATTTTCGGTTCTTTTAGTTTTTTTAGCGCTAAAGAAAAGCCGTCTGTTAAGTTCGTTTCCGAAGTAATCCATCCTGAATGGTCGAGAAACTCGGTTATTTACGAAGTTAATATCCGGCAATACTCTAAAGAAGGAACCTTTGCTGCCTTTGAGAAAGATTTGCCAAGAATAAAGGATTTAGGTGTGGATTTAATCTGGTTAATGCCTGTTCATCCCATTGGTGTAAAAAATCGTAAGGAACCATTGGGAAGTTACTACTCAGTTAAGGATTACATGGCCATTAATCCCGAATTTGGCACTTTGGCCGATTTTAAGCATCTGGTAAATAAAATCCATGAAACAGGGCTGAGGGTTATTATTGACTGGGTTCCAAATCATTCTTCCTGGGATAATAACCTGATCTACACGCACCCTGATTATTATAAAACCGATGCCAACGGAAAAATGGTTTCTCCGTTCGATTGGACTGATGTGGTTCAATTTGACTATAATAATCCTGAACTCAGGAAATACATGATTAACGTGATGAAATGGTGGCTCAACGAAACAAAAATTGATGGTTTCCGGTGTGATGTCGCCCATATGGTTCCGGTAGATTTCTGGAATACTGCCCGCATGGAGCTTGATAAGGTTAAAAAGATAATCTTTCTTGCTGAGTCGGAACAACCTTTCCTGAATGAAAAAGCATTTGATATTACTTACGACTGGAAATTTCATCACTTAATGAACGATATTGCCCAAGGCAAAAATAATGCTAATGCTATTGAGAAGCATTTCGCCATGGTGGACAGCGTTTATCCTGCCGATTCTTATCTGATGCAATTTACTTCAAATCACGACGAAAATTCATGGGCCGGCACCGAATATGAAAGAATGGGAGCGGGCGCAAAAACATTTGCTGTACTGGCCGCCACCGTTCCTGGTATTATGATGATGTATAACGGACAGGAAGTAGGTTTTAACCGTCGTTTAAAATTCTTTGAGAAGGATTCCATCGATTGGAATAAAAACAGTGAGATGACAGATTTTTACAAAAAGCTGATTTTGCTGCGGAAAACAAACAAAGCTTTATTCAATGGTTCGGCAGGAGGTAAAATGACACGCATATACAACGGGAAAGATTCTTCAGTTTATGCATTTATAAGAGAAGCCGTAAATAATCGGGTACTTACGGTGGTTAATCTCACGTCAAAAGAACAGACCATAAAGCTGAAAGGTAATATGTTTGCAGGAACTTACGATGGATTGTTTTCGGGGAAAAAGGAAATATTAAAGCCAAACAGTCGAATGGTGCTTAAGCCTTGGGAATTTAAAGTTTTCCATAATACGCGGAATTAGTAACCGAAAGAACTCTTAGGATGAACCGGATTTGGCCCCATAATTCGGGTTAGATGGATTATACCGTATATTTTTCTTTTCCAAATCGGTATTTTTAGTATTTTAGTTTGAAGTTATAATTCAATATAACCGGCTAAATCATTTGTGATGAACGTATGGTACACATTCCGGAACTAATTGTAGATTTAGCACTTATCCTGGCTGCCGCGGCTTTTGTTTCTCTGGTTTTTAAGAAATTGAAACAACCCATTGTGCTGGGGTATATTATTGCAGGATTTCTTGTTGGTCCAAACTTTAAGCTATTTCCTACAATTGTTGATGTGGATGAAATAAAAATATGGGCCGACATAGGTGTAATTTTTCTTCTATTCAGCCTGGGACTTGAATTCAGCTTCAAGAAATTAATGAGAATTGGCGGTGTAGCTACCATAACAGCCATAATTGAAGTCTCTTTTACAATGCTCCTCGGATTTAGCTTTGGAAAGATATTGGGATGGAACACCATGAACAGTCTTTTTCTGGGAGGGATACTGGCTATTGCATCTACTACTATTATCATCAGGGCATTTGACGAATTGGGTGTAAAAGATCAGAAGTTTGCAGGCATTGTAACAGGGGTCCTGGTAATTGAAGACCTTGTGGCTGTTTTACTGATGGTGTTACTGTCGACCGTTGCCGTTAGTCAGACTTTTTCCGGAACTGAGATGGTGATGTCGGTTCTGAAACTGGCTTTTTTTCTCATCCTGTGGTTTGTTTCCGGAATTTTCTTTTTACCAAGTTTCCTGAAAAGAATTAATTCTCTGATCAATGAGGAAACTCTGCTAATTATTTCCATTGCTTTATGCCTGCTGATGGTTATTCTTGCCTCGTATGCCGGTTTTTCAGCAGCCTTGGGAGCCTTTATCATGGGCTCTATTTTAGCTGAGACCAGCAAAGCTGAGAAAATAGAACATCTTACAAAATCGGTAAAAAATTTATTTGCCTCTATTTTCTTTGTTTCAGTGGGAATGCTTATTGATCCAGCGGTGATTATCGACAATGCGCTCATAATTTCAGGGGCTGTGCTGGTACTCCTTATCGGGAAACCTGTTTTTGTAGCTTTGGGAGCTTTGGCTTCCGGGCAACCGTTAAAAATAGCGATACAATCGGGCATGAGTCTTTCTCAAATCGGAGAGTTTTCGTTTATTATCGCCACCCTGGGTTTAACTCTGAAGGTTACCAACGAGCTGCTATATCCGCTTGCAGTTGCCGTTTCGGTGGTTACGGCCTTTACAACTCCATACATGATTCGTTTTTCAACACCATTTTATAATTTTGTGGCTGAAAACCTGCCCAAAAGTTGGAAAAGTTCTTTGGACAAGTATAGCGCCGGAACTCAAAATATGTCCGAAATAAGCGATTGGCGGCGGATTCTGCGTTTTTATCTCATCAATGTTGTAATCTTCTCAGTTATAAATATTTCAATAATATTACTGAGTACCAAATATCTGTCTCCTTTTCTTGCGGGGTTGGGCTGGAGTCCTATTGTAAGTCTTGTGATTACCCTGATCATTCTTACACCTTTTTTATGGGCTTTGGCTTTCAGGCGGACACATCGCCAGGCTTACGCGAATGTGTGGTTAAAAGCTATGCATCGGGGACCGCTGGTATTGTTGTTATCGTCGAGGGTGGCACTGGCCGTTTTGTACGTTGGCTTTTTGTTTTACAGGTTATTTTCTCCGGGTGTTGCTCTTGCCGGAATTGCAGTCACCTGTGGAATTCTGCTGCTGTTTTCGGGAAGGATTAAAGCTTTCTATGGGAAAATTGAAAACCGTTTTCTCGTTAATTATAACGAAAGAGAGAGTTCCAACGGGGCTAAAAAGATTCTAACACCTTGGGATACCCATATAACAACCTTCCAGTTGAACGAGCAGTCGCCTTATATTGGCCGTACCCTGATGGATTCGCGTATTCGTGAGGAATTTGGCGTGAATGTGGTTGTGATTGAACGGGGCGATTATGTGATTAATGTTCCAAACCGGGATAATTATTTATATCCTTACGATAAACTGTCGGTAATTGGAACCGATGAGCAGCTTCAGAAGTTTAGATTTTAT
>JAJYAG010000205.1 GCA_021779665.1 Bacteroidota bacterium
CGGTTATATGATCCCCAATGTTGTAAGCGCCACCCGAGGATGCATGGGTACATGCGATTTCTGCTCAGTGTATGCTGCCCGCTTTGGATGGCATAAAAGGCCGGTCAATGAGGTGATTGACGAGATACGTAACATTCCTGCCAAAAGAATTGTCTTTAACGATGTTTCGATGGGAGAGGACATGGATCATTTTAAGGAACTGCTGCGGGCCATGATCCCGTTGAAAAAAACGTGGGGCGGACTTGTTTCTACCCGGGTGTTCAGCGACCCCGAGATACCAGAGTTGTTGCAACAGAGCGGCTGTGTGTACCTCTTGATTGGAATGGAGTCGCTCAACGATTATTCTCTGAAAAGGATCAAAAAGGGATTTAACAAGTTCTCGGATTACGAGCGGATAATCGATATCATGCACCGCCACAGCATTGTGCTTATGGGCTGCTTTATCTTTGGCTTTGAAGAGGAAGAAAAGGATATCTTCCAGAAAACAGTCGCCTTTGTAAATGATTATAAGGTTGATATTCCAAGATACGCTATTTATACGCCCTATCCTCAGACTGATGCTTTTACACGTTTGAAAGCTGAAAACCGCATTCTGCACCAGCAATGGCAGCATTACGATACGCAACATGTGGTGTTTCAGCCTAAAAACATGACACCCGAAGAGCTGGATGCCGGTTTTATCTGGGCTTACGAAAAAACTTTTACCCTGGCTTCATCGTTCCGGCGCACGGTTCGTACATCGCGTAACTTTCCCATTACTTTCGGGGGAAATATGGCTTATAACATCTATATAAAACGACTTCGCAACGAAAAAAACAGGATAATCTATCCAAAGATATGAACCATCCATGACTGTAAATTCTCGACGCACAATCGAATGATTATTAGTGGTTGCTCCATCTGACCTTTAAAAATAAAATATAAACAGATGAAAATAGTGCTGGTGTTACTGAACGAAGCTGTTGCCAGGATTAACAAAACCTGGGTAACCGGACTGGGGCGTATGGCGTATGCCCCGACTACGCTCACCCAACTGGCTGCTTTGGTACCACCCGAACTGAATGCCAATATCGAAATTATTGATGAAGGTGTTTCACCTTTTGATCCGCTTACCATTGAAGCCGACCTGGTTGGACTGAGCGTTCTCACTCCCAATGCTCCCCGGGCATATCACATGGCTGCCATTTTGAAAAGCAGGGGAATTACGGTTGTTATGGGCGGCGTGCATGCCAGTCTGGTTCCCGAAGAAATGATACCTCATGCCGATGCAGTGGTAGTTGGTTATGCTGAAAAATCATGGCCTCAGTTACTGCGCGATTTTGATTCGCATCAGCTTAAAAAAGTGTATACCGATTTAGAGCCGTCATATTTTCAGGAGAAGCTTCCCATTCCTCGTTTCGATCTTCAGAAAAATCGAAAATACTTTTTGCCTTATACCTTCGAGGCTACCCGAGGCTGTCATAACCGATGCAGTTTTTGTGTTATAGCGTCGTGTCCGCATTTCAACAGTTTTCTGGTGCGCGATATCGATCAGGTTGTTTCGCAGATTCGCCAATCGGGAGCAAAAAATATTACATTTCTCGATTCAAGTCCAACCGAGAACATGGAATACATAAAACGGTTATACACAAGTCTGATTCCCTTAAAAATCAGATGGAACAGCTCGGTTACCCTTAAGATTGCCGAAGATGATGAATGGTTCCGCTTAGCCGTTAAGAGCGGATGCAAAGGAGTTTTGCTTGGATTCGAGTCGCTTAATCAGGATTCGCTTACGGCGGGTAATAAAAATTTCAATCAGGTAAAGCGCTATCACGAACTTATCAGGAAATTGCATAAACATGGAATAAGCGTGCTCGGGTGCTTTGTTTTTGGTTTCGACAGCGATACGCCGGATATCTTCAGGCGAACTGTCGATTTTGTTATTAAGGCCAAGATCGACATCCTGAACTTTACTATTCTCACACCTTATCCGCAAACAGGAGTTTTAAAGCAGTTACAAGCCGAAAACCGGATCATCGAAACAGGGTGGGAACATTACAACGGTACCCGGGTGGTATTTCAACCGGCGAATATGTCGGTGAAGCAGTTGCAGGAAGGATATGAATGGGCATGCCTGAAGGCTTATTCGGCCGGCGCTGTTGTAAAGCGCCTGATGCCGCCTCGGAGCAATTTTGCCATAAACATGGCTTCGAATATTTATTTCTCTGTATTTAACCATTTGCGATTCAAATAAAATTATGCCAAAAATCCTTTTTATCAGGTTAAACATGAGCGGCACGAAGTCTACCGATGCCATGCAGCCACTCGTTTTTGCCATTCTGGATCATCTAACACCGCCTCATTACGAACGGACCTTTGTTGACGATTGTATCGAAGAAATTAATTTTAGCGTAAAAGCTGATCTGGTTGCATTAACCTTTGGAACGTATGCCGCAAAAAGGGCCTACGGCGTTGCAGAAAGGTTTAAAAGCCAGGGATCTGTAATTGTGATGGGAGGTTTTCATGTAACGGCAATGCCCGATGAAGCATCGGAGTATGCCGATTCTATTGTTATTGGCGATGCTGAAACTACCTGGCCGCAGCTTCTCAGCGATTATGAAAATAACAAGCTCCAAAGAGTTTATAAGTCCGACAATAGTTCCCCGACATTCTCCACCACCCTGAACCGCGATGTTTTCAAAGGGAAGAAATATTTCCCTGCAAATGTTGTTCAATGGGGAAGGGGTTGCAGGCATAACTGCGATTTCTGCTCTGTGAATGCTTTTTACAGCGGAAGGAAATCTCTGCGACCCATAGAAGAGGTGATACACGAAATAAAAGGGTTGGACAATAAACCCATCTTTTTTGCCGACGATAATATTTTTCATGATAAGCATTTGTTCTTAAATTTTCTGGAACAACTTAAGCCTTTAAAAAAGAGATGGGCATGCCAGATTTCCATGGATGTGACGCGCGAGCCTCAGCTTGTAAAACTTATGAAAGAGGCTGGTTGCCTGATGGTACTCTTTGGTATCGAAACCTTCAGCAAGGAAAACCTGAAATTAATGAACAAGGGCTGGAACTTAGGTGAAAACAACTATACTCAGGCAATTGCGACCTTCAGGAAATACGGTATCATGATATATGGTACTTTTATTTTCGGATACGATTACGATACCACAGAGTCCTTTGAACCTGCCGTAAGGTTTTCCATAAAAAACAAGCTTTTCCTTGCAAATTACAATCCTTTGTACCCTATGCCGGGAACAAGGCTTTACGAGCGTTTTCAAAAGGAACAACGACTGGAGTTTGATAAATGGTGGCTTAACTCCGGTTTTTATTATGGAAGAACAATGTTCCGGCCTGTCTCCATGACTCCTCTCGATCTTGAACAAGGCTGTTTCGAAAACAAGAAGAAGTTTAACTCCCTGCGATCAATCTTTTACAGGTTAACGGACCTAACACATATCGCATCGTTTAGAAATGCGGTTTTGTTTTTACTTGTAAATTTTACAAACAGGAGAGAAGTATATCGCAAGCAGAATAAAAAACTGGGACTGCAATGATGCGTATCACCCTGATATGGCCAAACATGGGATACCTGAAAATAGAAAACCAGGTACAGAAATTCTCCGATGAAGCGGGAATGGAACCACTTCCGCTGGCTGTGATTGCCTCTTTGTTTCCCGATGATTTCGAAATTGATTTAATTGACGACCGTTTTGAAGCTATACCTTACGATACGCCAACTGATCTGGTATGCATCAGCATCGAAATATTTACGGCCCGCAGGGGTTACGAAATTGCCGATGGGTATCGGAAGCGGGAGGTAAAAGTGCTCATCGGCGGAATGCATGCCAGTCTGATGCCTTCGGAAACACGATTGCACGCCGACTCTATTCTGATTGGCGATGCAGAACCGGTGTTTCACAATCTTGTGAACGACTTGCGCAACAGTAATTTACAACCGGTTTATAAATCGGGAGTATCCAATCAAATACCGGGTGTTTTTCCTCGCCGCGACCTCTACCGTAAATTACCCTATCTCCCGTTTATGCTGCTGCAGTTTGGTCGTGGATGCCCATATTCGTGTAACTTTTGCGCTATCTCGGCATGTTTCAGGCAAACACACACCACCCGGCCGGTGAGCGATGTAGTAAGGGAAATAGAACGCGACGGCCGCAAACTTTTATTTTTTGTCGACGATAACATCATAGCTAACCCCAAAGCGGCCAAGGAACTTTTCCGGGCGTTGATCCCGCTGCGTATTAAATGGATGGGACAAGCCAGCATCGATATGGCGCTTGATGATGAATTACTCGACCTCATGAATAAAAGCGGGTGTATGGGGCATGTAATCGGTTTTGAATCCATCAGTGCCGAAGGTCTGCAAAGTATGAACAAACAGGTGAATCTGAAAGGGTTCGACAGTTATTCAAGCGCCATTCAGAACCTTTACAAACACGGGATACAGATTTGGGCAGCTTTGGTGATTGGCTCCGACACTGATACGCCGCAATCGTTGAAGGAAACACTGCAGTTTTGCCATCATCATAAGTTTGCCTTTGGCGCCTTCAATATTCTGATGCCATACCCCGGAACACCGTTTTTCGATCAGCTTAAACAACAAAACCGGTTGCTGTTTGACAACCAATGGTGGCTGCATCCCGATTACACTTTCAATCAGGCGGCTTTTGTGCCTCGGCATTTTACACCCGAAGGCCTTACAAATGCCTGTCAGCAAATGAAGAACGAATACAACAGTTACGGATCCATTATCCGGCGAGTGATTAAGGCGGCTACAACGCGAAAAACACTTTCGTCGGCTGCATTTCTCATGCGGTACGGGTATCTGTTCCGCACGGAAACACATAAAAAGAAATACCTGAAATTAGGCTGAAATGAGTAAGTGTGAAAAGTGCCGGACACTGAGCCTGTCGAAGTGTAATCTCGCTGACCTGCAATTAGGTTTCGACAAGCTCAACCTCCAGTTTTATTTTAATGTCACAGACTCATGCTCCCTTAAACTTAAAATATTTACGGATGAAACTAACGCTTATACATCCCTGCGTTGGCAGGGTTAAAGGCATGAAATACCTCCGGGCGTGGCAGATGGAACCTTTGCCCATGGCCCAGCTTGCTGCATTAACACCCGGTAATATCGAAATCAGATTTTACGACGACAGGATGGAATCGATCCCGTTCGATGAACCGTGTGATTTGGTGGCCATTTCGGTCGAGACTTATACCGCCCGCCGGGCTTATCAGATTGCTTCGGAGTACCGGCGCCGTAATGTTCCGGTGGTGATGGGAGGTTTCCATGCTACACTTTGTCCGGATGAAGTTGCCGAATATGCCGAAGCTGTCGTTACCGGAGCTGCCGAGCCTGTATGGAAGACCCTGCTCGAAGATTTTCAGGCGGGAAATATGCAAAAGCGTTATCATGGAGATTTCAGCGACAACAACCTGAAGGTAATCCCCGACCGCAGTATTTACAAGGGAAAAGATTACCTGAAAGTAACCCTGCTCGAGGCTGGTCGTGGCTGCCGCTTTCATTGTGAATTCTGCGCTATTCAGAAGTTCTTTGACGGGAAACATTACTTCCGGGAAATCGAAACCGTAATTGCCGAAATTGAGCAGCTGAAACATCGCAAACAGCTGTATTTTTTCGTCGATGATAATATTACAGCCAGTCACGAACATGCCAAAGAGCTGTTCCGGGCGCTCATACCTTTGAAGATAAAATGGGTTGGTCAGGCTGATATTACCATTACACACGACGATGAACTGCTCCGGCTCATGAAGGAGAGCGGCTGCCAGGGCGTGCTCATCGGCTTCGAAAGTCTGAATGCGGACAACCTGAAGCTGATGAACAAGGGTTTTAACATGGCACGGATGAGTCCCCAGGATGCTATCCGCAAGATCCACAAGGCCGGAATTATCATCTATGCTACTTTTCTGCATGGATACGACAATGACAAGGCCGAGGATTACAATCAGATCATCGACTTCTGCATCGACAACAAACTATTTATGGTAGGCTTTAACCATGTAACACCTTTTCCGTCCACCGAACTTTACAAGCGACTTGAAAGTGAGTCGCGGCTGCTGTTTAATCAATGGTGGCTCGATGAAAAATATACCTATGGCACCATTCCTTATAAAACCAATCTGGACGTTGAGGTGATAGAAACACGTTGCAGGGCTAACCGCAGCAAATTTTACAGCCTCACTTCCATGCTGAAACGGATGCGGAACCTTACCAATATTAAAAACCCCATGATGTTTGGCTTTTACCTGGTTATTAACCGAATGCTCAGGAAGGATGCCTCGCAGCGGATATTAATTCCCATGGGCGATAAAGAATTTAAGGGCGATTTACTGAAAGTGAAATGAGTGAAACATCGTCTTCCCGTCTGAGGTTGTTCAGGGCCACTCCGGATGATCAGGAGCGCCTTTTGAAACTCTATTCCGAGAAATCGCGCGATGGTCACGTTCGGATTAACCTCGATATGAGTCCCGATGTTTTTGCAGCCCTGAGCGTTGAAGGTTTTAAAAATGAAGTTTTTGCTGTTGAGGATGTTTCTACCGGAGAACTGGCTGGTGCCGGCGTGCGAAATTTGCGCCATTGTTATGTGAATGGCACGATGGAAACGGTGGGCTATCTCAGCGGACTTCGTGTGGCGGCGAAATATCGTAAGTCGCGGGCTATGTTTTTGATCTTTAAACAACTTCGCGACCTTTATCTGCAAGGCGAATGCTTTGGATATCTGACTTCGGTTTTTAACAGTAATACCGTTGCAAAAAATGTATTGACTTCCGGTAAGGCTGGTATGCCGCGCTTTCGCGAAGTGGGACAGTTAACCACGTTTGTCTTTAAACCTCAGTATTTAAGCGGACCTCGCAGCAAGGATTGTGAAACCCGAACTGCAACCGAAGCGGATATTCCTGAACTTGTAAAATTCCTACAGACAGAGGGGGCCCGATATCAGTTTTTCCCATACCTCGACGAAGAAGATTTCAGGCAGCAAAGAGGTTTTCTGAAAGAACTTGATATAAACCAGGTATGGATCGCCAGGAAGCAGGGTAGTATAGCAGGATGTATGGCATTTATCGATCAGTCGGCTTTCAGAAGATGGAAAGTGGATGGATATTCGCCCGTTTTTAAAAAAATGCGCGGTGCGTTGAACCTGGGCAACGCATTACTGGGACTGCCTTCATTTCCAAAAGAGCAGCAGAATTTTAATTACCATCTGCTTTCGCTGGTGTGCATCCGGGATTTCGACGCTGAAATATTCAAAACCCTTTTTAACAAGGCCGTTAATCCTTTGATGCAAAAGGAAAAGCCGCTTGTATTGCTGTCGTTGTTCAACGGAAGTCCTTTCACAGCTGAGTTGCCGTTGTTGAAATTTTCCTTTAAAAGCACTATATTTATTGGGTATTGGGGAGAAACGCTTACGCAGATTGAATCGCTGGATAACAGATTTCCCCACCTTGAAGCCGCATCGCTATGAACCTGAACTATAAAATTGTTCCACGCCAGGAAATTACTGCAGAGCAGCGCCGAACAATGTTCGAACTTCTTGAAAGTCATTATGCCAATGCCTTCTGGCCTCAGTTTAATGCCGATCTTGACGAGAAACACTGGGCTATATTACTTTTCTGTCCTCAAACCGATAAGCTAGTAGGTTTTTCGACCCAGGTGCTGCTCGAACCTGTTGATAACTGCCATATATTATATTCGGGCGACACCATCATTGCCCGCGAGTATTGGGGCTCTATCACACTCCCTGTCGCATTTCTGGAACTTGTAAACAAAATCAAAGCCGCGCATCCCGGTGACAGACTATTTTGGATGCTGATCAGCAAAGGCCTTCGCACATATAAATTCCTCTCCGTATTTTTAACCGAATATTACCCGCATCATACGCTTCAAACACCTGAACAGGTAAAGGCGATGATGAATCTGACAGGAACAAGGAAATTCGGGCAAAAATTCAAACCCGAAAAAGGAATCATTGAAGCCGGCGCTAACGATCAGTATCTGAAGGAAGAATACCAACCCGACGAAAACAAGAGCAACCCTGTAGCTTCTTTTTTCTTCAGCGCCAATCCCGAATATACCAAAGGAGATGAATTGCTTTGCTTTGCCGAGCTGAGCGATGACAATATCCATCCGTTTATCAAAAGAGTGGTGAAAAACTATGTTCACTGATTTCAAAACAAAGCTTGCCAACCGTATTCTGTTCGCCATCCTCAGGCGGAGTGCTGCCGGATATAGGGAAAGTACAAAGCGGATGAAAGAAGTGCAGGAACAATATCTGTTGAACCTTGTAAAAGCCAACGCATCCACACTGTTTGGGAAGGAACGGAATTTTGAAAACATCAACTGCATTGAAGATTATCAAAAGTCAGTACCCATAAGTAATTATGATGATTATAGGGTTTATGTGGAACGCATTTCTTTGGGTGAGACAAACATCCTGACATGTGATGAGGTTACTAAGTTTTCCCTGTCAAGCGGCTCAGCTTCGGCCAGCAAACTTATTCCAAACACTAAAGATCTTCTCAAAGAATTCGACCGATGCATCAATGTTTGGCTTTGCGATCTTTACAGCCGTTTTCCCGGTTTGCTCGGTGGAAAGGCATTTTGGATCATCACTCCTTCGGGGAAAAGGGAGGAGCAGCATTCGCATATAAAAACGGGGTTCGAAAACGACAGCGAATATTTTTCGCCTTTGAAGCGCTGGTTTATAAAACAGATATTTGCTGTCCCCAATGATATTCCTAAGTTGTGCACCGGCAACAACTACTATTTTATGCTCGGAGTTTTTCTGCTGAAAGAAAGAAATCTCCGGTTGGTTTCTGTCTGGAATCCTTCTGTTTTTCTTATCCTGCTGGAAAAGATTGTGCTTTACCATAAGGAAATCATTCATTCCATTGAAACCGGAGTGCTACATCTGCCTGAAGCACAGGACAAAACTTCAGTCGAATTACTTGCACGCCTGCTAAAACCTGATAACCGGCGGACGCAGGAGTTGAAGGAGATTTTCAGCTCCGAACCTAATGGTTCCGGTCTCTGGAAAGCTGTATGGAAAAACCTCACGCTTATCAGCGCCTGGGATGGTGCCTGGGCCTTGTATCCGGCACAGCAGCTGCAAATGTTGTTTCCCTACGTATCTTTTCAGGGGAAAGGACTTTTGGCAACCGAAGCCTGCATTACATTTCCGGTATACGGGAATAATGAGACTTACAGGTTTATTCCTGCTTTTACTTCCCATTTTTTCGAGTTTCAAAACACAAAAACCGATGAAGTCAGCCTGCTGCATGAACTTAAGCAGGGCGAAACCTATGAAGTTATTGTAACCACCGGCGGAGGGTTTTACAGGTACCGGCTTTTCGACCTGGTTAGCTGTACGGGTTATTTTGAGGATTTACCAATTCTTGAATTTCGCGGTAAAACAGATATTGTTTCGGATCTCGCCGGCGAAAAGCTTCACGAAGCACACGTGCAGCAGGTGCTCGGAACAATTTTTAAGGAGACAGGCATAATTCCCGGCGTATTTTTTTTGGCACCAACACAAAAACAGGGGAAATACGGGTATTGCCTTTACCTTCAAACCGAAACACCATTCGACATGCCTGCTTTGGCCCTAAAGCTCGAAGAAGGCTTATGTCAGAATTTTCATTATCAGCATTGCCGTAACCTGCAGCAGTTACTACCAGCTACGGTTAAAATACTATCCGGTTCAGAAGCAGCTTCAGCTCTCGAACAGATGTTTTCAGATAAAAAAATGGGAACCACCAAGTTTTCTGTTTTGAGAAAAGAAAAGGATTGGGAGTAAGTGTAATCACAGACTATGTTTTAAAGATCGATCCTTTGTACCTTTGGCCCTTTTCTCCTACTTTCTTTGGGAAAAGAAAGTTGGCAAAGAATCCTTGACGGCGGAACTTAGCGTTAGCGGTCTCACGACTGAAAGGAGTAAACGCGCTCCCTCTCGTTCCTCGAGTCCGCTTGAACGGACCGCCGTCAGTAAGGAATTTCGGTCCACGGCTTCGCCGGCTCCGACTCAGATGATTGGGAAGTCCAAAATTTATGTTTCTTTGGACAAATAATTTGCGAATACCTGACGCAAAGGATCTGTCTTCTTAACAAAAATTGTAATAAGTAGAGGTCACCCCCGATAAAAGGTGCATAACGGTTTAGTGACATGTATTAAATGCCGTAGGTATTGCATTTTTGTAGCCGGGAGTGAAACTCCCGGATTAAAGTCACCGGTTAATTTTCAGCGGCGTGAAAATGCGTTGAGAAATACAATCCCGACAACATCGCCGCAATAGATAATCTCAAGTTTAAAACTCCTTATCAAATCTGACATTTGTAAAGCGTACCCTGAAAGGATGGGTTAATAGGTTGATGACAGGAAGTGCGGGGTAAAAGTAGAAAAACATATTACAACACTGAAGGTGTTGAATATTTACCAGATTGAACACCTTCAGTTTTCCGAATTCCTCATCCATGAACACCCGGATTTCATCCGGGGCTATTCATATTTAAGTCCTTCGGACTTGTTGTAATCTACTAATTCTCAGCCAAAAATTCCTCCCAATCTTCTCTCGAGCCCTGAAAAGCATTCAGGTCCACCCAGCCTTCCGCTCCATGAAGCTTACCGGTATGCGAATATTGCCAGAATACCCAATCGCCGCTGATCTCGGGTTTTCGGTTAAAAGAGCAGATCCATATTTTCCTGTCGAAATTGTTGTGGATATATTTGTAATAGCCGCTCTCGTTTGTATAAAAAACAATTTTGCCACCGCGTCGTTTTTCAACTATTCTTACAAACGCTCTTATCTCATCAATAATCTGGGTGGCAGTGCTTCCTCTGTAGTTTTTCCATTCTTCAACATCCAGCACTAAAGGTAAATCGAATCGTTTGCCCCGGATACACCGCAGGAAGTTTTCGGCCTGTTCCTCCCCGGAACCGTTAAACCTGAAGAAATGGTAAGCGCCTGTCGGAATTCCATTTTTACGGGCATTCACATAGTTCACTTCAAACTTCCCATCCACAAGCTTTCTTCCTTCGGAAGCTTTGAGGTAAACAAAACCGATTTTCCTGCCATGCTTTTCTTTAATTCTTTTAAAGTCGACCTTGCCGGTGTGTTTGGAAACATCGATGCCATGAACAGGATACCGCATTTTGTCGATGGAGGTAAAATGAGCGACGATGAAGTAAATAGCTATGGTCAGAATTACAAACTCAATTAAACTACCTTTGCGGCGTTTTTTCATATACCAAATCAGTTTTGACCGGCCAAAAGTATAGATAGTTGCCTAAAGTTCAAAATTCAAATTTTATAAAGTTGAAAACTGTAATTTTACCCATGATTTTAAAAATGGAATTCTATTTTTATAAAAGTTATCTATATTATATATTAGATTCCTCATTCCACTTCGTTCCATTCGGAATGACTAAGTCTTTAAAGGAGGAGGGGGATTTAG
>JAJYAG010000206.1 GCA_021779665.1 Bacteroidota bacterium
CAACCTGAAAGTTGACCTGGACGAATACGATATTTACTATAATCACCTCTTTATCTGGGATACCATTGAAGAATGCATTGTTGGCGCCTACCGCATCGGAAAAGGCAAAAACATTATGGAACAATATGGCGTGAAAGGGTTTTATATTCAATCACTTTTTAAAGTGGAACCTCAGTTTAACCAGGTTTTAAAACAAGCTGTGGAATTGGGCCGTTCGTTTATTGTGAAGGAATACCAGCGGAAACCATTATCTCTGTTCCTGCTCTGGAAAGGCATTCTGTACTTTCTGCTAAAAAATCCCGAATACCGCTATCTTGTAGGGCCTGTAAGTATTTCGAATAATTTCTCGCAATTCTCAAAGTCGCTGATTATTGAATTTATCCAAACACATCATTTCAACCACAAGCTGGCAAAATATATCAGTCCCCGCAAGCCTTTTGTACCCGATTTCGGCAATGTTGACAAGGACATACTTTTTGAGACAGCAAAGGATCTGAATAAGCTCGATAAAATTGTGAAAGATGCCGAAATTGCCGACTACCGCATGCCGGTTCTGCTTAAAAAGTACATTCAGCTTGGCGGAAAAATCGCTTGTTTCAATATCGACCCCAAGTTTAACGACTCGCTCGACGGCCTGATGGTGCTCGATCTGTACGATGTTCCTATGGAAGTTGTAACCACCCTTTCGAAAGAAGTGAACGACGACTCCATTCTCGAACGGTTTAATTACAACGAGCAGTACATGGGATTCGGGGCAAAGAAATAGCCGGTTTCACTACAAGGCAGGAAACAAGATCATCCTGCCTTTGCCGGTGTAATATCTGTTTATCTTGATGCCATTGCTTTCGGATGCAGTGACCGATTCAACCCACGGGTTTAACTGTTGTACCTTTTCCAGGTAAGCCTGCAATTCTTTAATTGACATTTTCCGGTCAGGATAAATCTCTTTTAAAATTTCTTCCAGATCTTTTTTGGCAGTAATCTTTGCTTTAACATCCAGGTTGTTATTTTCTTCAAGCACAACCAGCTGATATCCTGCTGCTGAAGCTAAGACTTTCGGGAGTTGTTCTGCCGAAAAGCTTTTACCCTGAATAAGAATGCTGTTCCAGTAAAAATCATCTAACTCCCTTTTAAAAGCTTCCGGAAATACTGATGAATTTATAACAGATTCAACTTCTCTGGCAGTATTATACTTGGAAATGATAAAATTATAATCGTCGGCAACAAGCAAGCCATTATTTGTGGACAGGTGTTTTGAAAAGATACCGGCTAACAACTTTACTGAGGCTTGTGAAGGGTCAATTCCCGGATTTTCAATGCTTATTTTATTCAGAACTTCCTTTTTAAGATTTTGCTGTGAAAGGCTACCGCTTAAAGCAATATCATTCCGGGTATCGTTTAATATTACGGGAAGTCTATTTTCCGTTTTACTTCTGTTATCCGGCCGAACAGGCTTGCTCCTACCCTCTTCAGAAAGCAAAGGCTCAGAAATTATATCCTGATTTTTAAACTTGTTAATCACATTTATCAGAACCTCTCCGCTTTCCAGTCCTTCGGCCATAACCTTGATCTTCACAACACCATTCTTGCCGGTAGAACGGATGACATTGCAAACCGGCAGATCGATATAGAAAGTGCCTTCCATCTCTTCGTGTTTATCCATATCGGTGTTCCAGACAGCAGGCCCAACCAGCGTAGCAGGTCCTTCAACTTTCCAGGTCAACTTTGGGTTGGCTCCATAAATGTGATTCCCGGCCTCGTCAACCACATCGGCTTTAATGATAGCAACAGAGCTCTTATCAGAGACTAATTCACCCTGTGCCGAAGAAACAATTAATTTCGAGGGTTTGCCAGCCATATTCAGCCTGTAGCTAACAACATCATTATTTTTATAAGCTATGGCTTCTATGGTCCCTTTTTCAACAAGAACATCCTTAAAAGTAACCGTATGGAAGTTAGTACCATCGGACTTCAAAGTACCATAGCTTCTGCCGTTTACTCTTAATTCAACCTTATCGCCATTGGAGTCGACAATAAAATCCTTCTTCTGTCCCAGATACTGTTCGCGCCAGAAATGGGGATGTACAAAAGCCATCAGTTTATCAGAATAATTTGCCTGCCACAAATAATAAAGATATTTGGGTTGCCTGTATAAATCGACCCAGCCTTTGGGATTGATATGCTTCAGGGGAGAATTCACATATTCGCGATCGGCGCCATGGTCGGCATAAATCCACATTACTCCGTTACCCATGCTGATGATGCCGCGCTGACTGCCGCCTTCAACCATCGCCATCTTATGCTGAAACTCCTCGGTACCGGTCCATTGACTGTTTTTTGGCTCAAGATTTTTAACATCGCTGTTGTACCAACCTCTTACGGTACAACGCAACAGGTTCTCCATGTCCATATCTTCGTCGGTATGCATCACAAAATCGCCAGCCGAGTTGCCTTTCACATGACGGGCATGAATAATCCGCGTGGTATCTTCGTTATGTGCCCAGCGCGAGTCTGCTGCATCGTTCGTTTCGTTTCCCATGCTCCACATCATGATCGACGGATGATTGCGATCGCGGCGGATCATTTCTTTTACATGCTGCTCCTGCACTTCCTCTGAAAAATCGATATCCTTAATATTGGGGACTTCCTCGGCAACGATCAACCCGTTGCGGTCGCACCAGTCATAAACATATTTATCCTGCGAATAATGGCAGGTGCGGATAAAATTATGACTCAAATTGTAACGGATATCAAATAAATCCATTTCGTGGATCCATTTCGGAATGGCATCGCCCAGCCAGGGATATTCCTGATGGCGGTTGGTTCCATGGATATGAACTTCCTTACCATTCAAAATCAACCGCTGCCTGCTTTTATCCCACGAAAACCAGCGGAAACCCAGGGGACTTTCGTAAGTGTCAACAAGTTTGCCATTCAGGTAAACTTCGGAATACACATGGTAGATATTGGGATTTTCGGGTGACCAGAGTTTGGGCGTCTTAATTTCGGGACTTAGTTGCTTAAATTCGAACAGCTGATCGGGTTGGATGGTTGCAGTTGTTTCCAGTTGATGCAAAATTCTGTTATCGGACTCTGTAATTACGCTCACCAATTTACATTTTACTGGTTTTGGATAAGCATTCTTAACGAAAGTGCGAACATTCACTTTCGCCATCTTTTCCGAAACTACCGGAGTGGTAACAAAGGTCCCACCTTCGTGATTGTAATCACCCTGAAAAGGTATATAAAGCTTATCTTTTAATACAATTCGCACATCGCGGTATATTCCGCCATATAACACCCAATTCCCTGCAGTCATAGGCGGAACGCGGTATTTATCATCGCGCCGGTTGCTCACGGCTACTACGAGTGTATTTTCCTTGTCGAAACGGATCAGGTTTGTTATATCAAAATAAAAAGATGTAAAGCCTCCCAAGTGCATTCCTACTTCTTTACCATTGAGAAATACCCTGCAGTTTTTCATCACCCCATCAAATTCGAGGGTAACATTTTTTGATGACTGGCTTTTGGCAATAACAAATTTTTTGCGATACCAACCTGTTCCGTACCACCAGTAAGTATCGTCTTTTTCAGAAGGATTTTTTATAAATGGATGCAGATCGCCTGTAGTTTCGTATGTGCTCCAGGTTTGAGGGATAGAAACAGCCTGCCATGCTTTATCATTAATGCCTTCAGCAGCATAAAGCGTTGTATCCGATTCGGGAACATAAGTAAATGTCCATTGACTGTTTATAGTAGTTTCTATTCTGTTACTCAGGGGACTGTAATAAATTTTTGTGGCGGGTTGAGCCCACAAGCAGCCTGAAAGAAAAAACATTACCAAAATTAACAGCGGTGTTCTCATAAATTAAAAGCTAAAACTTTGTTGTAAAAGTATAGCCTTGAAGTTAGGAAGTTTTTCACTCTTTCAGCAATACCAATAATAATTATTAAGTCATCATCTAAAATCAGTGATTTGGAAAAAACTAAAAGAAATCCTTTTCAACAGGCCGATATCTGTCTGTCGCAAGTATGGCTAGAATTCTAGTCCTGTCGTCCGAAAAAATAGTTGTACCCATTCTGATAGCACTCTTTTCAGGAGTAATCCACAGCATATCCTTCTCTATAACGGCATCACCGGCATTTGAATCATTCAAAAGCTTCATTTGTTTGTGAACTGTTTCTTCATAGTTTTTTACCAGCTTCCCAAAATATACGTGCACGGCAGATAATGCTTCGCGAAAAGATGTATTGGACTTTAAATATTCATAATCTTCCAGGTGCCTGGCTTTCATGTAAAGTAAATACTCCCGGATAAAATAATCAAATTCATAATAAGCGCTCATCGTGCTCTGACAGTGCGATACCCAATGATGAAGGCCTTTAGCTTTTCCGTCGGATATTAAATAAGCCTCCAGCATTTCGAAGGTAAACCTTGAACCCAGGTAATATGCGTGAAACTCATTCAAAAGTCCGATAATACCTTCATCCTGAGTTGAAGTATTGCCCCTGATGTACGTTTCGAACCGAAAAGTATTCATTCTTGAAGGAATGACAGCTGTAAGCTTTTTCGACGGAAAAAGAATGTTCCGGGGAACGGAAATAAAGTAATTACTGGACGGGGAAAGATAAATAAAACCCTCAGCATTGTCCCAGTTTAGTTTAACACCTTTTTCTTTTGCATATTTTATGGTATTGCTTCGGAAATAAGCATGAGAAATCTCGTGAACGTTGGTCGACATGGAAAGCAATAACTCCGCCCTGTTTTTTCCTGAAAGGTAATGAAACGTGGTTACCGGTTTCTTTACAGAAATTGTCAAACCATCGCGAAGGTTTATTTCCTGTTTCAATGGAAGCTTTTCATACTGATCAAGCAGAGCCCATGAATGGGGCGAATATTGTTTTGTAACCTGTTTTACCCAATTAACATTACTCTCGTAACTCTCAGGACTTTTGGCTTTAGGAATAAAGCCCGAGAAAGAAGAAGCAATAAGGAAAAATGCAACCAGAAATAAATCTAGAAAAATATTGGGGTGTTTCATGATGTTTCAAGTAAAAAATGCAAAATATCCCGCAAATCCAACCAAGAATAGCAATTACAAAAACGAAGAATGATGGAAAAAAATTGTCTGATCAGAGGTTAGAAGTTACCCCAAGAGGGCGCTATAACAGCCGGGTGCAGACCTGGGGATGAACTCGACTTGAATTTCCTGGATATTGGCTATGAACTATGGACTATCGTCCTGTACTCGCTGTCGTCTGCAGTCCGATGTATGCCGACCGTATTAACCTGAATTGGCTATCGTCTATCAACTATCGACCATCGGCCCGCATTTATATTGGCTGTGGTCCGTGGTCTGTTGACCGTCGACTCCGCATTTAACTACTCCTGTGCCTCAAATGATATTTTGTCCCCACATAACTCACCATTCTGCTGATAACATTAATAGCTTCAGTAGTTTCAGCAGCTACCGGCCGGCCTTGCATACGGAGCAACATCACTCCATAAAGACCATTGAGACAGAGTTCCATCTCAGTAATATTTTCCCTTGTAGATTTCTTCCTTAAATCGCGGAGAATAGGTTGTGAAAACCTGTAAAAATCGGCATACTTTTCTTCCTGGAGGGAGTTAATCAGGTCGATATGAATATCATTCAGCTCTATCATAATCTCGTTCAGGAACTTTAAATGCCCGCCTTCCTGCAGATCTTCGTCAATCATCTGATTTATCAATTGTCGGTACCAGCTCCTGATTTCAACAATAACTTCGGGAGCCTGATTGTATTTTGCGATGACATTTTTGTCGATGTCAAAAAAACTGAAATTCTGAGCACGGATAATCTCTTCGATGTGCCACATGTAAAGCAAATACTCAACAATGTTTTTTTTACGGAGTTCCTTTGCAACAATCATAATTCATCCTCCTCCTGTTCGGTTAATTTATCAATCTGACGTCGTTCCTTCTTCGTTGGTCTGCCGGCACCACGATCTCTCACCACAAAAGCTCCGGCACGCATATTCTGGTATTTCTGCAGCTCTTCATCCGAAGTAAGTTCAAGCACAAACTCCTTTACTTTCTCTGCCGAAAGGCGATTATTCAGAAGTCCGAGCACTTTATAGGTATGCACAACGGGAGGTTTACGCACGGTAACGATATCACCGGCTTTTACATGACGCGATGGTTTAACAACAACATCTCCTATCGAAACCCTGCCTTTGTCGCATGCTTCGGTAGCCTGGGTGCGGGTTTTAAAAACTCTCACCGCCCACAGATATTTATCCATACGAATGCTTTCCGAGTCCATGAGAATTAGTTTTTATTCGTATGTCGTAATTCGTAAGATAGGATGTTTTTTCTTACGACTTACGACTAATTACTTACGACTATTTATTATTATACAAATTCATCGTTTGCGCTACGCCCATTGTGCCAAAGCCTTTGATAATGTCGATTGCAAGAGGGATGCGTTCTTTGAGCACAGCTTCTTCTTCCTTATCCCAGCGGCTTAACACATAATCAACCTGTCGGCCTTTGGAGAAATCGGCTCCGATTCCAAAACGTAAACGGGCATAATTCTCGTTGCCAAGAATTTCGGTAATGTTTTTCAAACCATTATGACCGCCATCGCTGCCTTTCGCTCTCAGGCGCATTTTCCCAAGCGGAAGAGCAAGATCGTCGAGAATTACCAGCAGGTTCTCCTGGGGTATATTCTCCTTCTGAAGCCAGTAATTAACAGCCTTCCCACTTAGGTTCATATAAGTGGATGGTTTGAGCAGGATAAATGTACGGCCTTTAAATCTGTATTCGGCCACTTTGCCGTAACGGTTTTCCTGAAAACAAATATTGGATGCACCGGCGAGGGCATCCAATACTTCGAATCCTATATTGTGTCGGGTATAGGCGTATTCATCGCCAATATTACCCAGGCCGGCAATAAGATATTTCAAATGTCGCTATTTATTTTCCTTTACCTGTTGATTCAGCAGCTTCCTTAGCCTGACGTGTAGCCTTAACTGTTACTACCGGCATGGATGCTGGTTCAACAAATTCAACTTTGTCGAATTTGAGATCGCCAATACGGATGGTTTTACCCATTCCCAAAGTGGTAATATCAATATTTACAACTTCGGGCATGTCCTTAACAAAAGCTTTAACTTTAAGCCTTTTTTTGTCAACCGACAGTTTACCACCTTCTTTAACCCCCTGAGAGTTACCGCTTACTGTTACAGGCAAGTTTACTACTACCTTCTTGTTCTCGGTAACTTCTAAAAAGTCGATGTGAACAAGTTTATCAGTTACAGGATGGAATTGAATGTCCTGAATGATAGCCCTGTGCTTTTTACCACTAAGATCGAGATTAATAAGATATACATTTGGTGTATAAATTATTTCACGAAATTGACTTTCGGAAGCGTAAAAAAATTTGTTCTCCCCATTTCCGTATAATACGCATGGGACATTTTCCTGTGCACGTAAAGCTTTCGAGCCTTTTTTACCTCTCGCTTCTCTTACTGTGCCTTGTAATTCAACCGATTTCATTTCAAATAATTATTTTATATGATATTTTTTTTGAGGCTGCAAATATAACAGTTATACAATAAAGTTCGAACTAATTGATTGATAATTGTAAACTTTTTCTATTACATCTGCAAAAACATCAGCAACGGTAAGCACTTTTATTTTAGAACACTCCTGACGAAGCGGTATCGTATCGGTGACCAGGAGTTCAGTAAGCTGACTCTTTTCAATTCTTTCGTAGGCAGGACCCGACAAAACAGGATGAGAAATAACCGCACGGACAGAATTTGCGCCCATTCCCATCATCAGGTCGGCAGCCATGGTAATGGTACCGGCAGTATCGATCATATCGTCGACAATAATCACATTTTTACCCTGAACATCACCAATTACCCTGATTTCCTCCACTACATTCGGTTTTTTACGCAGTTTATAGCAAATAACCATTTCGCTGTTGAGGAACCTTGAATATGCATTGGCCCTTTTGGTGCCACCCATGTCGGGCGCTGCAATTACTATGTTGTCGAGATTTAGGTTGCGGATGTAAGGAACAAAAATTGGCGAAGCATAGAGATGATCCACGGGAACATCGAAAAAACCCTGTAACTGATCGGCATGTAAATCCATCGACATGATACGGTCAACTCCGGCGGCGGTGAGCAGATTTGCTACCAGCTTGGCTCCTATGGAACAACGAGGACGATCCTTACGGTCCTGACGGGCAAAACCAAAATAAGGCATCACTGCTACTACTTTATAAGCCGATGCGCGTTTGGCGGCATCTATCAGCATTAAAAGTTCGAATAAATTTTCTGCAGGAGGAAATGTAGATTGGATAATGAAAACTGTGGAACCGCGCACCGATTCATCATAAGCCGGTTGAAACTCCCCATCACTAAATCTTGTTATAGATGTCCTTCCTAATTGAGTACCGAAGCTCTTGGCTATTTTCTCGGCCAGGTAGTAAGATGCTGAACCTGAGAAAAGCTTTATCGGTGTATTGGCTGCCATTTAATCCTATTATTAATTATAGATTAACTTTTCGCGTGCAAATGTAAAAATAATACTATTCTGTTTTATCGAATAAAGTTGAATTTTTCCAAAGTTTATTAAGAGATTTGCCCTTAAAACCAAAGTGAGAGCGGATGTACAGCTATTCACTTATTTGTTTTGCTTGCCTGAGGAAGGCAACTTTCAATAAAACCAAGAATTTCTTCCTTTCCTGTTTTGGCTAACACCGATGCTGTAAGATACCGTGGTAGTTCTTCCCAGCTCTCTTGAAGCTTATTCATAAAAACTCCGATATTTCTCGCTAATTCAGATTTGGATACCTTGTCTGTTTTAGTAAACACCAAAACGAAAGGTATTCCGTTTGTTCCCAGCCAGTTGATAAATTCAATGTCGATGGGTTGCGGTTCTAATCTGCAATCAATCAGCGAGAAAACACAGGTAAGGTTGTCTCTTTTTTTTAAATAATCAATAACTGATTGATTAAACTCCTTGCGGTCGGTTTTGGCTACTTTGGCATAACCATAACCGGGTAAATCCACCAAATGCCAGGAGCTGTCAATTAAAAAAAAGTTGATGAGCTTGGTTTTTCCCGGTGTCGATGATGTTTTTGCCAACCCTTTCCGGTTCACAAGCATGTTTATCAGCGACGATTTCCCTACGTTCGACCGGCCAATAAAAGCAAACTCCGGCAAATCCGATTTGGGACAATGTTTAAGGTCCGGAGCGCTAAGTTTAAATTCGGCCGATTTAATTAACATCTGCGTCGTTTTTTATATACACTTCCAACAACTCGGATTCTCCTTCGGGAATAATTTCCAATTCCTTTAAGGATGCCGGAATAAGAATTGTTTCACCAGCTTTTATCGTCTCTCTGCCATTCTCGGCGAGGATTTCAACTTTCCCTTTTGTACATATATAAATTACAAACGAATCGATGAAATTGTAGTCTTTCGTAACTGCTTTGTCAAACTTAATAATATTGGTTGTAAAATATTGGCAATCGGCTACGTTTACCGTTTGATTCAGTTTCTTATCATAAATGGTTCTGTACTGGGGATGATAATTGTAGTCGATGGCATCCAGAGCCAGTTCGGTGTGGAGTTCACGCGATTTTCCGGATGCATCGGTACGGTCCCAGTCGTAAATACGGTAAGTAACATCCGATGTTTGCTGAATCTCGGCAAGCAATATTCCCGAACCAATGGCGTGAACCCGTCCGGCGGGAATAAAGAATACATCTCCGCCTGTAACCTCCTCGCTGTTCAGAATATTTCGAAGGGTTTTTTCCTGAAGATTTTTAAGATATTCCTCTTTGGTTACCTTTTTAGAAAAACCCGAAATTAATTTAGCACCCTTTTCGGCCTGCATAACAACCCACATCTCGGTTTTCCCGAAAGAGTCGTGACGTTCCATCGCCAGCTTATCGTCCGGATGAACCTGAATTGAAAGATCGTCAGCGGCATCGATAAATTTAATCAAAAGTGGAAATTCAATTCCGAACCGCTCATAAACAGAATCTCCTACGAGATCGCCCATATAAATTTCGATAATTTCTTCGAGGTTGTTGCCTTTCAGAAAACCGTTACTCACTACCGAAATGTCGCCTTGTACTGCCGAGAGTTCCCAGCTTTCGCCGCAGGTTGTACATTTTCCATCTTTGCCTAACAGGGTTTTCAACTTGTTTCCGCCCCAGATGCGATCTTTTAATACTGGTTTAAATTTAATGGGATATAGTTCGTTCATACAAATTCTGTTTAATGTTGCAAAAGTATTATTTTTATCTCAAACAATTTGAGTATGCTTGATAATGTAAAACTTGAAGATGTACTGTTCCTCGACATTGAAACAGTTCCCCAACAACCTGATTACAACACATTGACTCCTGAATTTCAGAGTCTTTGGGATAAAAAAGCTGCCTTTATCTGTAAAAACGAAGAAACTGCTGCCGATGTTTATCAAAGAGCAGGTATTTATGCCGAATTCGGAAAAATTGTTTGTATCTCTTTTGGAATGCTGTTCCAGGATAAAACAAATAATTGCTGGAATATCAGGTTGAAATCTTTTTTTAACGACGATGAATTTATCCTTCTGAAGGAATTCACTGAGCTTCTTCAAACCATGGCTATTAAAAAAGAGGTTATTTTATGCGCTCACAATGGGAAAGAATTTGATTTCCCGTATATAGCGCGAAGAATTCTTATAAACGGCCTCCGTTTACCGAAATCCCTCAATATAGCCGGTAAAAAGCCGTGGGAGATTTGTCATTTGGATACGCTTGAACTCTGGCGCTTTGGCGATTATAAACATTACACTTCGTTAAGTCTGCTTACAGCAGTTTTTGGGATTCCCACCCCTAAGGATGATATTGATGGAAGTCAGGTATTCGAAGTTTATTATAAAGAGAACAACCTGAAACGAATCGTAAAATACTGCGAAAAAGATGTTCTGGCCGTGGCTCAGCTCATGCTGAAATACAAAGGCGAACCCATAATTGATGAAGAAGGAGTTACCAGCGCAACATTATTTGTTTAGGCTTTAGGATTTTAGGCTATAGGAGTCTAGGCTATAGGTATTAGGAGTAAATATACTCAAATGCCCAGGAAATTTTTTATCACACTAAGAAATGCTTCCGGTTTTTCAGCGTGAATCCAGTGAACGGCATCAAATATGGTTTCTATCTCAGCCTGCGGATAAAGTTTTTTAATTGCATCGAAATCGCTTTCGGGGATGTACTCAGATAGTTCTCCTTTTACAAAAAGCACGGGCATCGCAGGGTTTATTGAAGAGGCAAATTTTTCAATTTCAATTCCCTTCATAATCTCTGGCAAATAATTGCTTATGGCATCAATGTTCAACTTCCAATTGTAAGTTCCGTCTTTTTCACGATCTATGCTTTTAATCAGAAACTGCCGTACTCGCTCCGATGGAACATATACTGCCAGTTC
>JAJYAG010000029.1 GCA_021779665.1 Bacteroidota bacterium
AGAATAGCTCCCTGATCCAGACGGCCACCGGTGCTGTCGGGATGGACCATTAAATAGGTCTGGGTGCCTTGCGGGGAAATATCATATAATCCCGGATCGCCAGGTTTGCCCGGAGTTCCGTCGGACTTGGTACCATAAAGGTTTTTAGAACGAATCATCACTGCCCGCCGGTCGTGATCCTTTCCAAAACATTCGTTGTGATAGAGATAGTAATACCCGTCCTTTTTGAATATTTTATTTCCTTCGCCCCAGGTGGCGTTTGGCAGGATATAGGTGCCGCGATCGGTCTGATCCATGGTCTTGATTTTCATTTTGTTGATATCGGCATCGAGCAGTTGGGTGCCATCTGGCGACATCTGAAAGAGTATCGGAAACCAGTTCTCACCGGGATTACTGGCTATCATGTATGCCTTTCCATCTTCGTCCCAGAACGGACAGTTATCATCCCAATCGAGACCAAATAGTTCGACTCCGTTTTTGTCTTTCATTAATTGCACATTCCAGGGACCGGTGATTTTCTTAGCCGTTGCTACATAAATTCCTCCTTTATTGTAGGTGGTGAAATACACCCAGAATTTTTTATCGTGATAGCGGAGCGATGGTGCATAAATGCCCTTGTTGTAATGATCCATCACGGTGTAATCAAATCGTTTGTCCTTCAGCTGCTCAGGCAAATTTTCGACCACAGCACCAATAGTGCTCCAGTTGACCATATCGCGTGAGTGCAAAATCACTATCCCCGGTGAAAACTGAAAAGTGGAAGAAACCATGTAATAATCCTTTCCTATCCTGATCGCATCGGGATCGCTGTAATCGGCAGGTAAAATCATATTCCGGTATTTTCCGTTCCCAAGATCACCCCAACGGCTTGGATCGTGTTGGGCGGCAACAGGTTTCAAAACAATTACACCAATAAGGAGAGCCGCAATGCGGAGTGAAAAAATTTTTGTTTTCATAATCTGCTTCTTATTTTTTCAAAATAAAGGAATTGGTTCATTTTTTTACACAATTACGACACAATTTTGAATTATAAATGGCCGTGTCCTGACTAAAGACTAGCTTTTACTTTATCAGTGGCACAATACTGATTTGTCAACCTCGGAACGAACTTTACCCAGCGGTTGCCATTCGAGTTTTAAGCCATCGCCACCGCCCTGCTGAAAAAAGTAAACGGTAATTTTATGTATTCCGGCAGCTAAAGGCAATTCAGCACGTTTCTCCACCATGCCGTGCAGGTTATCATTATCAATCACCTTTTTATCGTTTATATAGAGTTGACTGCCATCGTCGGAGGTTAGAAAGAAATTGTAAACATTGGTTTCCTTTATATTCAAACAACCTTCGAATACGAGACCATAATCCTGGTTTCTGCCGCGCATTTCCAAACTGATCTGATCAACATTACCCGTTTTAACGGGTGTCAGCTTCGAGAAATCGGGAAGTCTCTCCCAGGCTCCTTCATAATAGCTGTAACGGAGTCCGGTTTTGGATGAATAGAATGCCGGGATGGGTTTTACCCGGGTAAACTTCTTTTCAGAAATACTGCTTACCGCCTTGTCGTTCACAAACACACGGGCTTTTACCACAAAATCAGATTCTCGTCTCAAAACAACCGGACCTTCAGCTTTGGGTGAAGTCTTTACAGGATCGGAGCCATCGGTTGTATAACGAACTACAGAGCCCGTTACTGAAGGATTTATCCCAAAAGAAACTTCATCAATAAAAATGGCAGCGCCCGATTTAATTTCGGGACTTTTAATTACCTGCGGGCGACCTTCGATTTCCAGCACAATTACGGTTGCAAAATCGGATTGCTTCACACCATCGAGGTTGATAAGAATATCGGAGTCAAGCCGGCTGGTTTTAATTGTTTTTTTGGGTTCGGCAAGCGGATAAGCTTTTAGTATTTTGTTTTGCAGACCAAAAACTGGCAGCACCCCTTTGGCTGGCCAATCGAAAATATGCAGATACAGCCGGGTATTTTTGCCACTTTTCTTTTGGGTAACGCGTCCCCAATGAATATCGTGGAACGGGTTGGCCGAAACTCCATAAATTGCCTCACCATTCACTTTCATCCATTTTCCAACTGTTTTAAGACGTTCCACTGAGGGTTGCGGGATTACCCCCAACGCATCGGGGCCAACGTTGAGCAGGTAGTTGCCACCTTTGGAGGCAATGTCAATCAGGTTACGAACCAGTGTTTCGGTGCTTTTCCAGTTATGGTCGTTTGCGCTGTAGCCCCAGGTACCGTTCATGGTCATGCACGACTCCCAGTTTTTGCCGGGAATACCTGTCGCAGGAATGAATTGCTCCGGAGTATCCAGATCGCCTTCCACATCACCGCCTAAACGGTTATTGGTTATTAACTCAGGATATTTCGAAAGAATGGGTGCAAATTTCGCAGCACGTTCTTTGTTCATATCGGTAGGCGTATCCCACCACAAAATTTTAGGATTATATGTTGAGAGAATTTCTTTGACCTGGGGAACGGCCACTTCGTCGAGATATTTATCGAAACTGCCGCTCTGTGCCTTGTCCCAATGGCCTGCCATGGCTGAACCACCGGGATGGTTCCAATCCTGCGCCTGGGAATAATACAGTCCGAAGTGCATCCCGTGTTTTTTGCAGGCATCGGCCAGGGCTTTCACAACATCGTTCCCATAAGGAGAAGCATCTACAATGTTAAAAGGGTCGGACGATTTAAACATAGCAAATCCCTCATGATGCTTGGCCGTTAAGACCATGTACTTCATTCCGGCTTCTTTGGCCAGAAGCACCCATTCTTCGGCATTGAACTTTACCGGGTTGAACTTTGATGCCAGCGGTTTATAATCGGCAACCGGAATTTTGAGAGAAGACTGAATCCATTCAGCATAATCGCCGGCATTTAATTTTTTATCGCCCCAATTACCGGCAGGAACAGCATAAAGTCCCCAGTGGATAAACATCCCGAACTTCGCCTCTTTCCACCAATCCATCTTTGGATCGTCGGCTTTGCTCTTTTGCGCATGGGCGATAGTGGCCGGTTGTAACAAAATTGTTAAAACCATTAGAAAAAATACACTTACAAGTCTCATAATTTATAGTTTTGTTGTTTTCTGAATATTTTATGAATTAGTTTTTACCATCAAACTGATAAACTCCATCAACGTCGGTGCTGAACACAACAGATTCCGGCTGAACTTCAGCCGGCATAACAGGCTTAACACCTTTAGCAATAATGGGTTTTGCGATTTTGGCATATCCATAAAAGGAATTGGCAGGAGTTTTTTTACCGGACATAAGTTGAACTTTTTCTTTGGAACCCAGGGCATTTGGAGTCTTTATCCGACAAATTCCGCCCAATGTCGACTTGATCCGCACACCGGTTACTTTGCTGTTTTTCCATTCTATGTCAACTATAAAGCCTCCGCGCGCTTTTAACCCGGTTATGCTGCCGTTGGGCCATGATTTTGGAAGGGCGGGTAAAATATCGATTACTCCATCGTGACTTTGTAGCAACATTTCGGCGATACCTGCTGTAGTTCCAAAATTGGCATCAATTTGAAAAACATCTCCTCCTAAAGGTCCGATACTGCTGAATAAGTTAGCCATGCTGCCCCCGTTTATCCCGGGAACCGCAGGTTGTATCAGAGTCTGTAAAAATTCGAAAGCTTTTTCTCCGTCGTGCAGCCGTGCCCATTGGCAAACACGCCATGCCCTTCCCCAACTGGTATAATTCCTGTCGGCCCTTTGTAATAGCGAATTCTTAACAGCAAAAGCCAATTCGGGTGTACGATAAAAGCTCAACTGGTTTGAAGGATAAAATCCATATAAATGAGAAATGTGCGATTGATTCTCCTGATTCGTATCCCAGTCCCACATCCATTCCTGCAACTGGCCATATTTTCCTATATGATGCGGGGGAAGCTGTGCACGCGCCTTTTTCATTTTCGTTAGCAACTCCTTTTCGTTCAAACCCAGGATTTCAGAAGCTTTTGCGGTAGCATCGAATATATCGGTTATCAGTTGGTTATCCATGGTACAGCCATAATTCATCTGGGCGGGCATGGGACTTTCCTTAGGAGAATTCTCAGGCGAAATGGAAGGTGCCAACACCAACCAGCCATGCTCGGGTTCTTTTACCAGCATACTCAGGTAAAACGCGGCTGCGCCCTTTAACGCAGCATAATTTTTTTGCAGGAAAGCGGTGTCACCCGTATAGAGGTAATGCTGCCAGATATGCAAACTCAGCCACGCCCCGCCCGATGGCCAGGCTCCCCACTGGGCTCCATCGACAACGCCGGTGGTTCGCCACAGGTCGGTATTGTGATGCACCACCCACCCTTTGGCTCCATACATTTTCCGGGCAGTTTCAACTCCAACTACACTCAAATCGCGCACCATGTCGAATAAAGGTTTTTCCATTTCCGGAAGGTTGGTCACCCCTGCCGGCCAATAATTCATCTGGGTGTTAATGTTGATTGTATATTTGCTGTCCCATGGCGGGCGGATACGGTCGTTCCACAAGCCCTGAAGTGTGAGAGGCTGACCACCGGGCCGGGAGCCCGAAATGAGCAGATAACGGCCAAAATGGTATTGAAGAGCTGCCAGGGAAACATCGTTCCTGGAGTTGGCTATACGCTCATTGGTTGGCAGGTTTGAATACTCCGACTCACCAAGGTCAAGAACGGACCGGTTGAAATATTTCCTGAAATCGCTTGTATGCGCCTCTCTGAGTTGAGTATAATCTTTTGCCACAGCCTCATTCAGGTCGTTAAGAGCATCTTCCGGACGACCGGATAAATCGTTATATGCCTTATAGTTGGTGCGAATGGCCAGGTAAACGGTAATCGAGTTCGCCTTGCTGACGGTAATAGCCGAACCAACACTGAAAGTCGTTCCTCCATTGGGAACAACCCGTGCATAAGCGTTGAGTTTCAAGGTGCCTTTCACCCTTTCATGATCGGGAGATATCATGGTCATCATCATTGTATTCGGGTCGAAAAGCGACAAAGAAGCCTGCTGCGTAGTTTCGAAATTAAGGGTTGCGCTTATTTTTTCCGGCTTATCGGCTGTCAACCTCACAACCATTACCTGATCGGGTTGCGAGATGAACACCTCACGCTTAAACTGTACGTCATCTATCGTAAAGGTTGTGGCAGCAATGGCCGATTGCATATCGAGTTCGCGACGAAAGCCGGTACATGCATCGCCCGAGTGCATCTGAATGCGCAGGTTGCCAACCGGAACATACATCATACCATGCCCGTTTTTCGACAGCAGGTATTTATCAGCAAGTTTTTCGGCATCCTTAAACTTCTTTTCGAACTGCAGGTTACGGATTTTTTCAATATAAAAAACGCCACTGTCATTGATATTGCTGTGGGGCGATCCCGACCAGAAGGTAGCTTCGTTTAACTGAATCTTTTCTTCCAGCGGATTTCCATAAACCATGGCACCGATTCGTCCGTTGCCCAAAGGCAGGGCTTCGCTCCATCCTGCCGCAGGTGCATTGTACCATAATCTGGATGCATTCTGAGCCATGGTATTTGCCATTGCAAATGCTAACACAATGAAAATTAACTTTTTCCTGTAACCAATCATGTTTTTATTTAATTCAGAGTTAAAAATGAAAACATCGCATATTCCTTTCACCACGCCAAACGGGTTGATTTATTCTTAAAAACAAAAATTGTAGATACACTTTTAGCCACCGAACCGTTTTTAATCCCCCAAACCACTTCATTGTTTTTGTTTATTTCGAAAACCTTGTATTGAGCAGTGTCTTTCTTGTGGCCTTCCCAATTTGCAACCATCAGGTTCCCATTTTTCAACTGGCAAACTTCAGCAACAAATAACATTCTGGTGCCTGAAAGAGTAGCGTTATCCGTAGTTTTTAACACCTTTCCCTGTCCAGGGTCAACCTCAACAATTTTTCCGGCATCGCCACAGGAGACCAGCCAGTTTCCATTTTTCAGGATTTTTACAGCAAATGGATTTCCTTCAACTTTGACGGTTCGGATTAAGTCACCTTTTTTTGTGATCTCAACCACTTCGCCTTTACTCATGTAAGTAATCAGATAAGTATTGTTATCTGTTGGCGAAACTTGCCTGAACTGTCCATGAACATTTTTAATACCCGTATTTAAACGAAGTACATGGATGGAATCTCCCTTCGGGTTTAATTCAATTATTCGTGAAGGATCGCCACACATAGCTATAAGGTAATTGCCATTTTTAAGCTGGGAGGCTGTAAAAACCTCCTCACCCGGCAAAGCTTTGAAGTCCCACAGAACCTGTTCTTTCAGAGTTATCAACCGTGCGCCTTTTTTGTAGGCATATAAAACATTACCTTGTTTTGTAATTTCAGCGTCATTACTTTCTTCTCCCTTTCCAAGCATGTGCTTCCAAACTATTTGCTGCGTTTCTTTTTCGACAATGCGCAGGTCGTTGTTTCCGCATCCGCTTATCAATAATTTATCCTGTCCAAAAGAGCTGATGGCATTACTGACTAATAAAGCCGAGAAAATGATTTTTAAAAAGTGACTCATTTGCCTGATTCGTTTTTTTTTCCCACTTTCACTCATCATTATCCTCAATAACAACTCTGAACCCTACGTTAAATACCTTTTGATATTCACGGTAAGGGATCCGGAAAGAAGCTGTAGACCGGAATGGGCGGTCGTACCACGACCCGCCCCGTGCAACACGTTTGACATTTGCAGGTTCTGTTGCATTGCGCCCGTCTTCTTCACTATAAGGATACGATTTGTACATCGAAAGCGTCCATTCCAGTACGTTGCCATGCATGTCGTACAAATCCCAAAAATTAGGGATGAAACGTCCACCTTTTTCTGATAAAAAGCTACCATCGTTTATAAGTGTGTCCCGGGGTACCCAGTCGTCATATTTATTCGGATTATGAATCAATCGTATTGTTTCATAGTTTTTTTCTGCAGTATTAACAGCGAAATCGCGCAGGCGGATATCTCCCATATTTGCATAACGAGAAAAATCGCTTCCCAGATGGCCAAACCAGAATGGCTTATTGCTGCCGGCCCGACATGCCCATTCCCATTGCGCTTCGGTTGGCAGGCTGCATTTTAGTCCGGTTTGTTTCGACAGCCATTTACAAAAGTCCATCGCTTGTTGCCACGATACACGCACTACGGGTAAATCGGGATCATTCACCGGGTAGCATTTCTGTCCGAATTGATAACCGTGCATGTCTTCAGATCGGGAGTCGTGTGCAGGATCGAACACTCTGAATTGTTCATTTGTAATTTCGAACTGGCCCATCCAGAAACTTTTCCTGATTGTGGTTTTGGTCATTGGCATTTCATCGGGTTGCAGAATGCTCCCCATGATAAAGGAACCAGCCGGAATATGTATGAGGTTTAATGTAACATTTTCAGATAACCGTATGGTCTTTTTAATCTGTCCGGTTGCCAATTGAATGTCGTCAGCATATTTTCTGTCGAAAGGCCAGCCTGATGCAATTGTATCTCCCTTTTGCACCTTCGGGGCTGAGGGAACTACCGGATTAATAACACTCACGGGTTCGGGCAAGCTCTCAGGTTCTTCAGGAGAAAGACCAAACAACCCGGCGTTCTTGTTTCTCAAATCAATGGCGTACCGGGAGCGTTCAAATGCAGGAATATCTTTTCGTGTGCCGTGAAAGGGTGCGTTGAAGTCAATCCAGCAGGCTAGTTTCTCAATTTCGGCCGGAGTGAGCTTAACGCCTTTATGTCCTTTATTCAACATTTGCATCAACTCTGTCTGGTCGGCATGAAATTCCATTGGAGTAAGCATGTGTAAATCGCCTTCGATACCCGGACGGCGCACATAGCGGTGCAGGTTTGCATAAGAAACTGTAAAATGACCGCCAATTTCCTTCGAAGCGGAACCACTGATTTTCGACGACCAGTCGCTAATGTATTTATCGCCTTTCAGGTACAGAATTTTCGGATTGGATTCGTTATGACAACTAACACAATTTGCATCCAGTACCGGCTGTACCTCGTGGCGATAACTGAATCCACGTGCATTTCCATGCCACTCTTTTATTTGTTGCGGCTTTTTTACCGATGCAAGACTGGGTTTTGGTATTGGAATCGAATTCCGGGATTCGTGACAACCGATGCACGATACCGATTCGCCCGGCATAGCGGTAAACCAGCTTCGCATTAATTGCACCGCTTTGCCTTCTTCGTCCAGAGGCTGTAAAAATATGGGCTTGTTGGCTGGGATAGTGAACATTGCGGAACCATCCGGCTCAACATCGACTGTACCAAGTATTTGTTTAACATCCCAGGGACCGTCCATCCCGATGGTACCTACCAGTCCGCCCTGTGAAAGGGTACCAAAAGTATAAGAACCAACGCGAAGTTTCTTTACAGCCCCTTTGGGAATATCTTTCAGGCCACCGCCGGTATAAATATCCTGTATAAAAACAGTTGCCGTTTTTGAATCGGGAATTATCCGGTCAGGTATTACCGAAGGTGTTTTACGTTTTTCCATCAGAACCGGTTCGAGATATGCAACTCCTTCTTCTTCTTTTATAAGCGTCATATTACCATTTGTATCAGCAAGGTAAAGGCCCCAGAGGGAAGTGGGCGAAGGTTTCACAGCCACAACTATGTATTTATCGCTTAGCGGAAAAGGTTGCAAAAACATTGGATAAATGCCATCAGGAAAACGATCGCGCACCAAAGGTTCTACTTTACGGTCGGGATAAGGAATTTCACAAACCACACCATCTGCTTCATGACGTCCTTTCATCGGGTCGATAATCATTAACCGCCCACACCGTGCAACGCTATGATGTCCGGTAGCTACACCAACAAAAGCTGTAGGATGATTGGGCACCGGACGTGACCCAAAAAACGCTGTAGGAAAATATGAGTTACTGCCATAGTAGGCTTGCTGACTTGTTCCGTCGGGATTCATTGTGAAGATTATCCTCGAGTTGGAGTGCGCCAGATCGGCGTATTCCCATCGTTGATAAAGAATTTGTCCGTTGTTTAAAACTACAGGTCCCCAGTTACTGTCCTGGTCGAAGGTTAATTGACGACTTACCTTTGTTTTAGGATTATATTGAAACAATCCGCTCATTTTATTCCCTCCATAAGTACAAGGTAGTCCGAGAAATGTAGCCGTAGAACAAAAAATAATGCGGTCATCGGGAGTGTAGCAGCCATCGAAGCTGTCAAAATCCCTGAAGGTATCAGGGGTAACCTGCTTTACTGATTTAGTTACGGTGTTTAGCTCAAACAGATGCCAACGGTCGTTTGTACCAATAGAAGAAAACAACAACCGTACCCCATCAAAATGAGGTTCCGGATCGGCAATAATTCGCCCGGAATGGGGCTTATACAAGGTTTTTTCTTTAAGACCTCCATTTGTTGCGCTAATAACAACAAATTCATTTGTCCAGCCTTTCAGCGGATTAGGAATTTCGGAATTGTTCTGAAAATTGGATGGCCCTACCCCCAGTTCCCGGTTCATTGCTTGTCGTGCTTTGTCGCCAAGTTGACGGCGAACAGCAACAATTTTTTTGTTTTCAATAAGTGGGTTGCCTAATAAAATTCCATCAATTGACTTTAATAAAAGCTCAGCTTCAGCAATGGCTTTAACATCTCCCAACCTGATACTTTTGATTAAATTGCTCTTTCGTAAATCGTAATCAGCAATTATCTTCTGCAACTGGTTAGTGTTGAACTTTTCAGGAGCTGTTTTTTGTAAATCGACCATTGTTGCGTTCAACGATTTCGACGAATACCAATTCAGACGATTTATAATGTCGTGTGGTTTTGGAGTTGCAACACACTCAAAAACAACCAGCAACAACATTACGATTATGCATTTAATGCTTCTTAGTATCATTTTATCTTGTTTTTCGATGAGTTCCTATTTATAATTTTTGCAATACCTGGTTCTCAAAAAACGGGAAGCGTAAAGTCGCCTGTTTTTAGAAATTACAACCTGAATTACAAGGAATTAACATATTCAATCAATTCTTCTATTTCAGTTTTTTTGACCAATGAAGCGTCTCGTATCCCATGTTTGTACTTTACGAACACTTCGTTCAAACTGGCTGCTCTTCCGTTGAAGAGGTAAGGAGCAGTGCGCCAGACCTCGGTAAGAGTAGGTGTGTCCCAGCCGTTTTCGAATTCAATATCCTCTCCTATCCGATGCATTTGCAAATTGGTATGATATTCACCGGAATGACAATGAATGCACCCCATTTGATTGAAAACAGCTTTACCTGCAATTGCTTTTGATGATAATTCCCCATTTACCAGGTAAGGACTTGGAACGGGTTTAAGACTTCTCAGGTAATTATCAACACACTGGGCTTTTTCCTCTGGTATATCGTAAAATTGAATAAGCCTGAATCCCTTCCGAACCGCGAGTTCCGCACTGGCACGAATGCCCGAAATCATACTTGGAGGTGTTACATGCGTTAACAGCAGGCTTTTGCAATTTTTCGAATTACCTATTCCATCGTTCATTAAATCCCAGTTCATACCATCAGTCCGAGCCTCACCGGGATGACAACCGCTGCACGATTGCCAGTTCTGAAAACAAAATGAAGCATCGTTGAAGTATTTTTCACCTTTTTGTTCACTGGTTTCAATCCGGTTTTTCAGTAAGCCTATTGCTTGTAAAGATCTATTTTCCAAGTCGAGCATATTAATGGTGTCCGAAAAATAGGTTGGTATATAGGCTTTGTTCCCGTAAACAGCAAAATTCCGGGGTCCGTTGCCTTTAAGGGTAATACGTTCCCTTATTCCATATAAAAAATTGAGATCATAGGACAAGGTACTTTTATCATTGTAATTTTTGAACTTTTCGATGAACTTCTCCTTATCTATCACGCTGATTTGGTGAGTACCATACTGTGTAACCAGTATATCCTTTTTGGTGCAGGCAACACCCCATAATCCCCCCGCTCCCATCTCGGGCTCATCGAGCAGAACGGCTCCTTCATACGACATTGCTGGAATGTTCACCACGCTCATGGCGCTGGTATTCATCCATCCTTGCTGAATCTGGCTGGTCGGTACCTGAAACCGCCCCAGATTATGCACCACCAGCAAATATTCTCCGTTATCAGTGATGCACAGCGACTGAACAGCATTGCTCCCGTTGGCAAGTTTTATATCTTTGATTTTGATGAATTTTTCGATATCAATAACGGAAACACAAGCGGCTACGGTGTCGACATTGGCTTGCTGGGCAGGCAGATAGTTTGCCACAAACAGGTATTTCTCATCCTTACTTACTGCAATGGCGCGTGGTTCGCGCAGTACATCCACAGTACGGGTAACCCTGTCGTTTTCACAATCTACTTCCGAAACAGTATTGCTGAACTGGTTGCAAACATAAATTTTACTGAAATCGCTGTTTGGAGTTGGTGCTGTTGCCCCGGATCCGGTTGGAAGTGAACAAATTTTTTCGGTTGTTTTTAAGTCAAAAACATGCAACATCCCACGTTGCTCAAAAGTGGTTACAAAAAGCCTGTTGTTGCTCACGGCAATACCCGTGGGAATCTCGTCAAATTGCCAGTTGTGGAGTTGCTTTGAAAAATCGGGGTTGTATAAAACAACAGACTTTGTTCCTTTTTGCGAAACAAAAACTCCATAACTGGCTGAAGCTTTGATGTCAGTTATAAATAAAGGAGTATCTGTATGCGGGACCGAATTATCCTTCGACAGGTTAAATGATACCAATATCACTGAAAGCAATGGTATCAGAAGTCCCAGGATGTGTTTTTTATTTACTGTCATTTTTAACGTTTGCGCTATTATTGCTGACTCAAAATCCTCAGATTCAAAAACTTATTTAACCGGTGGAAACAACTGAAACTCTTTGATTCCGGCCAGGTATTCGCGTTGGCTTATTACTAACCTAAAATAGCGGGCTTTTACGGGGAATAACTCTTGTTCCCACTCGCCCATTTTTGTATCCTTCACCCAGCTTACCCACTGATTATTTTTCATGTATTGAATTTCGAAACTTAAAATCTTCGATTGGAGCAACACCCTTTCCGAGAGTTTTACGCGCCCTACGGTTTGCTCTTTCCCCAAATCTACTTCAAGCCAGCCACTGGTATCAAAAATAGCTTTGATATCATCCTTGCTTCTGACATAATGAGTTGTGCTACCATAATACTTCTGAATATCAATATTTTCTCTACGCCCGGGCACCCAGAATGTAGACATATCATCGTCGAATGCCGCTGTAGGATCGTGTAAAAACTGACCCACCGAACTTGATGCATTGGCCTTGTGGTTATAAGCAAAAGACCCGGTTGTCGAAAATGGCTTGATAATACCCAATTTAACTGCCGGCACACTGATTTTCAACTCGATGGTAGTGGCAATAGCTTGTCGCGCGTTGGCTGGCACAATGATTTTAAGCCATTTCCTGTTTTGAATAACAGACAACTTCTCGCCATTCAATACCTTAGCATCTAAAACCTTAGCACCCAGTGGCGGTAATTTTACAGTATCATTTAAAAACTTCAATACATGAAGAAAGACTGAGTTTCCATTATAAGTACAAAGTATATTTGGTGAGGGCGAATATGGCCCACCTTTGGTTTCATAAACTGATGTAGCGATTGGTTTCAGCCAGTTGCCAAATTCATTGAGACGAACCTGAAAATCTACCGGAATAACACCCAGGCTATCCGGCCCAACGTTGAGCAGAAGGTTTCCGTTGCCACCCACACACCGGAGTAATAAAGTTGCAGCTTCGTTAATAGGACGGGGAGTATCGTTGAAACGCCATGCCCACTGATGTCCAAGATTAGTGCAGGTTTCCCACGGAATGGCTCCATATCCGGCTACAAAACCCTCGGGTGTGGCATAATCGCCATTAGGACCAATGTAACTATGCGATTCATCGGTGTGTAAAACATCGAGGCGGTTATTTACAATTATCCCGGGTTGAAGTTTGTTGGCCAAATCATAAATAAGATGAGGCTTAACCGGCGACGGACCACCCTCATAGTCAATCCACAACAAATCAATTTTTCCGTAATTACTAAGCAGTTCGCGAATTTGTTCGAGCACCCTTGCCTCAAAAATATCATTGGATTTCGGGTTTCTGCAATCTGGGTCTTTCCAATCGGCAGGCGAAAAATACCAGCATATGGGCATTTTTGCTTTATGAGCCGCATCGGCCAGCTCTTTGCAAACATCACGACCAAAAGGTGCTTTCACAATATTATAATCAGTGGTTTTGGTATTCCACATACAAAAGCCGTCGTGATGCTTTGCCGTAAACACCATGTACTTCATACCGGCATTCCTGGCAATTTCAACCCATTGTTCGGCATTGAAATTTGAAGGATTAAAGCGTAAATAGAGCGAATCGTATTTTTGAGTTCCAAAATTTCCGCGCGACCATGAAATTTCTTTTCCGATAAGCGAAACAGGTCCCCAGTGGATAAACATTCCGAAACGGGCTTCCTGCCACCATTGAAGTTTGGGCTGATTAAAATTGCGGTTAGCTGCCTCTCCGTTCTTTTGTGCATAGGAATAAAGAATGATGCACAAAAACATAGACAGAAATATTATCCTTTTGTAAAAATTAGGTATCATAAGGTATGAGTTAGATAAAATTTGACATCGGGTCCAGGCATGTTTTGCTGAGCATTGGACACTATCCATGAGAAGGATAGCAGGACAATACATGCGAGGTAACTTTTATATTTTCTCATTTTTTATTTTTTAAGATTTACAAACTCAGCCTGGCCATTGATCTGCAGAGTCAGGTGCATGATTGGGCAGCACGGTTGTTTGCTGTACCGTTACTTTTGCCCTGTAGTTAGCGATCAGGTCAGCTTTCTGTACCTTTTCCTTCCATGCCGGAAACATGCCTTTGTTTATTAGTTGCTTTATCGATTTTATTATCCACAATAAATCGTTACTAAACTAACTCTTCCTAAACTTTAAAAATTGAACTATTCTGTCAATTCATTGCATAAACACGACAATCACAGTGTTAAGAGATTATTTTATCCCGTCGTGAATGATAATTTTTTATTTTAATGCCTGAAAACGAACAGGCAAACCTCCTATAATGAAAGATTGGCTGACAATAGCAAAAGTATTGGCCACCTCCCGTTTCGTAAAACCTTCTTCTTATTTCTTCTTACAAATTCTTACATAATCCACTATTTCCCATATGTTGGGCCGGGTTCATTCCGAAGTTAGCGACTGCCGGGCCCAGCTGGTATTTTCACTATTTTATTGAATGATTATTTTCTTTGAAAAAACAGAGTGCCTGTCACTTACGCGCACAAGGTAAACTCCGGCATCATCAAACCTGACCGTGCTTTCGCCTCCAACAACTTGTTTAGTGCTGATTAGCGAACCTGTCGGATTAAAAACCTCAATCCTACAGTAAGTTCCTGATTTCACCATCAGGGTGTTTCCTCTTAAATGAATATCAGCAGGGACAGCCCTGATTTTTGGAGCCATGGTAGCAAGTCGTTCGTAGATTCGCACATAATCAACCTCCATTTGTGTTCCGTTTATAGCATCTGTTATTTCTCCAGCCCAGGGAATAATGGCTTCACTGAGGTAAACCGGTGCCGGGCTGAAGCAAAAATTATTCTTTATTCGGCGCATTGCCTTACCGTCGAAATAATAAATCAGCGAGTCCTCGCTCCATTGCAGACCATAAATATGAAATTCCTTACCCAGGTTCATTCCGGATTGAGAGGCATCGAAAGTGGCAATATCCACCCAGGTGGTTCCATTGAGATACTGCACTTTATAATTAGTTATTAAAGCATTCCAGATTCCGTCGCTTTGCCAGCCATTTACAAACTGAATGCAACCAATGGTTTGGTTTGAAATAAATTCAAATTCGAGCCATTTTTCTCCGGCAACCTGCGACACCCAATGTTTAACCAATCCACCATCAGCCACATTCTGAACTTCGTATCCGGCTCCATACACGCCACTGCTAGTGATTTTTGTCGACGGATCGCGCACGAAATTCACCAGTCCGTTTACATCAGTATCTGCTGTTGGTGAGAGAACAGAAGGATATCCGGCAGCATTTACATTATAGATCCTGAATTCCTGAATGTGAAAATGAGAGCCAAAAGTGGATGAAAAGCGAAAGCGTTTTGCAGTTACCGGGGTTTCGAGCTGGATATTAATATCGGGTTTTGCTGTGGAAAAGCTAAACGACTTGCTGGATGTGGGATGGGTGGATTTACCTGTAACCGGATCGGTAGTTACATCGGTCCAGTTATGCACATTGGTGGCCATTTCAGCAGGATAATGCCCCTCGTTGATGTCGATTTCAAACTTCTTTCCAATAGCAGGTGTGGTGCCGGTTGTCATGATCCAGAATGAATTGTTTGTTCCGGTTGCGGCAGCATATTTATACCGACACTCGAAATAACCATACTGAAACTTATTTTTAGTCCAGATACTTCCTGAAGTCCACTCCTGACCCCCTCGCGACTCCTTTTTATTGACAAGTTTCAGGGTACCATCGCTTACCACGGCATTTTCGCGCCAGCGGCTGCATAAAATCCAGGTTTGCGGTCCATTGACCGAATACCAGCTTGCATCGAGCTGCACATCAGGATAATCGAACTCGTCAGCCCACGAAAGTTTCCAGTTACCGGCACCACCGGGTAATATTGAAGTAGTTACCTGACCATAAGCATCGCAGGTAAAAACAGCCAAAACCATTAACACAAAACCAAAAGACCTCCTCATATTGTTAAAGCTTTACGCTCCATGTTTCGCTCCAGGGGCTTTGCAAATCGTACTGCTCAACAGTGCTCATCCGCACATAATAGGTTACACCCGGTTTTAGACCTGGAATATAACAGGCAGCTCTGGAGGTAGTCTGAAAGATGTAAGTATCCTTCGAAAAATCGGGGGATTCAGAGTACTGGACTTTGTATAAATATTCGGTAGTATTACTGCTGTAACCGATGCTGATGCCATTTTGAAAGGCCCGTACGGCTTTTATCACAGGAGGAAATACTCCAAATGCAAGGTTTTCGGTATGAATTTCCGATTTACTTTCGCCAAAACCGTTGACAGCAACTAACTGAATTTTAATCCCGTTTCCATTTTTATTCAATCCGGCAAGCTTCTTAACTTCTATAAAATTATCGATGGTAGTGACTGTTTCATTATTCAAATCCTGATCGCCAAAAAGCACCTTGTATTCAGTCGCCAGATTTACATGATCGAAAAGCACCCGTATTTTATCGCCGGTATTGAAAACTGCTTTGATCACAGGTTTTTCAGGTGCCTGGTAACAGATAGTTGTGTCCATCAGCGTGTAGTTGGTGGGACTGATCAGCGAAATTCTGCGGGCTGCCGGAGTTCCGGAAACAGGTAATGTCTTCACCAGCAAAGCGTCTCCAGGTTTTATAAGCGGGAGAATGCTTTCTGTTTTATTGAGCACCTCATTGTTTTTACCTAAATCCTCACATACCAGTTTATAGTCGCGTAAATTAAAGGCTGGCAAATCGAGTTTTGCACGTGGTTCCAGACTTACACTCAGGGGATTTCCGGTTTCCTTCACCAGCATCGATTTCAGAGGAGCAAATTCCTTTCGGATAACATCATAGGCTCTTTTTTTGTTCCTGTAACCGTCCACTACACCCCAGTCGCGGTTTTGAGAAACCTTGCTGTCCCATGTCGGATCGGAAGACCGGTGAAAACTGCGGTAATCGTTGTATGTCCATAGCGAGGCACCGAACAGGTAGGGCCGGCCACGAAATTCATTCAACATTTTTGAAAAATTGCCGGTAGCGGTGTTCAGATCCTCACCAATGAGGCTTGACCCGCACTCGGAAATAAATATCATTTTACCGGGTTGATGTTCATGAACTTTATCGACATTACTTCCCCACCCGCCATAGGTATTGTAAGGAACAAAATCGCCAAACTGCGATGGATCTTCCTTTTGATTGTTGGCCATGTGCGAAACAAGAACCACCAGCCGTGAGTTATCAAGGCTGTCCTTCACAAATCTGATGGCTTTTTCGGCATACTCCATTACTTTGGGATTCCGCACTTTATCGCTGATTTCGTTTCCGACACACCAACCCACGATTGACGGGTGGTTAAAATGATTGTTTACCAGTTGCTTCATCCATGTTCTTGCCACAGGGTTGGCAGGGTCGGTTAAATTTGTAATTCCCCAGAGCGGTATTTCGGCAATGATCAGCATCCCTTTCTCGTCGAGATAATCGTACACCTCTTTGGGTAAGGGCAGATGCGATAACCGGGTAATATTAACACCCAGCGATTTCATGTTATCGATATCGCGCTTATAAACCTCTGCTGGCAAAGTGTTTCCGGTGAGACGATCGTCGGCCACCCAATTCATACCCATCGCCCTCACAGGTTCGCCGTTGAGTAAAAACTCTCCGTTTACAATTTCAGCTTTTCTGATTCCGAAGCGCTCCTCAGTTGCGTGAACCATTGCGTTGCCCTGTTTCAGCATCAGTTTCAACGTATAGAGGTTCGGAAAATCGAAGTGCCATAATCTCACCTCTTTCTTTGCAAGGGAAATCTCAATTCCGGCTTTCTGATTGATGTCGCCTTTCAGTGCCACCGTTGTATTACCTTTTTTAATGACTGTACCGCCAAAACTCAATTCATAGTAAACCGATACATTATCCTTAGCCTTGCTGGCATTAAACAGCACTGTACTTACTGAAATAGCGGCCGTACCCTTTTTCAGGTCGGGAATAGCAATTATATGGGCTGTTTCAATATAAACCGGATTATTCACAAAAAGGGTAACCGGTCGGCGTATACCGCCCCAGCTCCAGTAAGCGCCACTGCGAAAAGTGTTATCGGCGCAGACTACAAGGATATTTTTAGCACCTCTTTTTAATTTTCCTGAGACATTGATGTAGTTGGAAAAATACCCGCCTTTAATATTGGCAATTTGTTCACCATTGAGCCAGACTTTGTAATCGATCCCTACGGCTTCGAAGTTCAGACGTACCACCTTGCCTTCAAGCTCCGAAGGGGTTTCAAAAGTTGTTCTGTACCACCCCTTCCCGATATAATTCGCATATTCGTTACGGATATCCCAGTTACCGGGTACATTCATTTTATCCCATCCTGCATCGTTGAAGTTACCTGCGAACCAGTTCTGCTCTTCGCCTTTATTGTAATAATCGGCTTTGAAATTCCATGTTCCATCCAGTGAAATTTTTGTTTCGCCAGAAGCTGAATTTTCCGGATTATTTGCCAGAACGGTGCCGCTTAAAAAGAAAAACACCAAAAGAACCCATTGCAACTTTGTCATACTTATTTTTTTAAATTAAATACCATTTATTTCCTTGTACTCTTTGCCTGATGCTCCACTCAAGGGTTTGCAGAGTTCCTCCAGCATTTCAAACTTATCGTAATTGTCGCCCAACTGACTTTTTACCGCCTCTTTAAATCTGGCAGGAAAATCAGTGGTAATCCCGATGCGTTTCATATCGATATCTTTAAATCCCAATTGGTATGCAGGCGAGTTTTCTTTCAGGCGGAAATCGCCGTTTTTAATATCCCGGAACAAAGGATCGGCAACGATGCTGTTTTTATCGGCTCCGCGTGTGCGGTAATAGTCAACAGCAGCCTGCCCGTGGTCGTTCAGGTTAACATCAAAGTAGATGTTTTTATCGATATTGCATTCCTCGATTTTAAGTTCGGTAAGCTTGCCATTCACTGTCCCCTGCCGGTAAAAAGTGTTGTGCGAAGCCACTTTGTAAAAGATATTATTCTGGATATTACATGCTGTGTAGGGCGGCATTTTATCGCGGGTAAACACATCCATGATGCTGAAGTAACCGATAAACATGCGTTGGATTTTCCCTGCCGAATTCTCATAAACAATGTCGTGAATATCGGCAATAATGTTGTTGTAAGCATTGTTCTCGTAATACTTCAGGTTGATACCGCCACCATTGCAGTTATAAATAACATTTTCGGCAACGGTTGTGTATTTAAGAAATGCATCGGTACGGATGGCCTGCTGCATGCCCACCCCATTCAGGTGATGGATGTAATTTCTCCTGATCTCGTTGCCATCGCCCACATCCGAGAGGTAAATAGCATTCCCGTCGAAGCATTTTTGCATCACCAGAAACACCTCATTGTCCTCGATAATATTGTTATGAGTATGGAAGTAGGGAGCAACCTTAGGCCACTGTTTATAAAATATAAAATTGTTGAAGTTATACTGAGTAGTATCCTCCTGATAAAGAGCCTCAGCAGCAATTTCATCAGTACGGAGTGTTCCCACCTGTTCACGGTTTTCGCCTTTCAGAAGAAAAAACATGGGACGGGTTCCGCTTAGCACAATGGCATCGTAAGGCAGGTGGTGCAATTTGTTATTCTTAACAATATTCTCACCGCTTTGCCACAGCATAATGCCATTCGACTGGTAATAAAATTCACCGCAATGATGAATCTGGTTATTCAGAATCCGGTTGGAGCGGTTCACATTTAATTTACCCGGACCATATCCGCACAGCAGAATACCAGTGCCACCCACATAGTCGATCAGGTTATTTTTAATGATGTTACTTTGGGCATAAAGGTCGAAGCGAACAGCAACACCGGCGGAATTGGTAAACCGACAGTTGCTTACCTCGCAGTATTCCACATCGCGGAAACGCAGCATCGCATTGGCTTTATTCCACATATCCCACTCGTGCTGAAGTCCGATATCATTTTTTGTAATCACTTCACGCTCACCCCGGGTGAAGGTTAAACCTTTAAATGCGATGTTTCGGACGATGCCTCCCATTCCTTGCCCGTCGACAAGGAAATATTCGTTTAATGCCGGGAAGGTTACTTTTCCTGGTTTTCCAGCCGCAGGCCAGTAATAAACCAGCTTCTCCTTCGTATTTATGACCCATTCTCCCGGTGTGTCAAGATAATCTATCACATTTTCCACCCGACAACTTCCGCCTTCCATGGCATGAAGATGTTTATCGATTTTGCCCATTGGATAAGTGGCAGGAAGTGCAGTCTGAGCCACACCATTTTTCTCATCCACCGAAGCAAGGGTGAGATAATTGGTGACATAACCCACATTAGGCTGAACAAATATTTCAATATCGTCCAGGTTATCCCAGTTTTTCAGAATTCCTGCAGGATACCACAAGGAGTTTCTGTCTGCATTGATCATGCCTTTCCAGTCGACGCCACCGCCATCGCCGCCGGTCATAACCCTTGTTGGTTCAAAACCTTTTGACCGGGCGCGGGTAAGCAATTTTTCGTTATCGTAAAGAGTATAAAATCTGGCTTTCCCTTCGGGAAGTTTGGGCAAAGAAGCCACATACACCTTCCCCTTTGCTGCTGCAGACAGGTTTTTAACCGATTTTGCCAGTTGCCAGCCTGTTATTTCCACATCGGACGAAAAAACAGGATTTTCATCAGGATAAGCCATGTAGACAATCTGGTAAGCATCGTAATGACTGTCGGCAGGGGTAAACACTTCGGTTTCGGTCAGGCGGTATTCTCCGCCGCGGACAAGGACGTAAATGTTCCGGTAGCAATCTTTCTTTATAAGTCGCACAGCCTGTTTGGCCCTCTTAATGGTAGCAAACGGACCATCAGTTTTATCTGCATTGGGTTCGGCCAGCTTTCCGCTCCAGGCGTCATTTCCTTGTGTCGAAACATAGAAATCTGCATAAACACTTTTTTGCGATGTAGCGAAAGAACCTGAAAAGCAGGTTAAAATCAGAAACAACGTTAGCTTTAGTTTTAACTTTCTCATATCTGTCTATTTAGCGCTTTGGGCAAACTATAAATCTGTTTAACTCCTGAACTTAGGAGAAGCCAGTCTCTCCGAAGGTAATCCCTCACCTCACAGTAGAGGGACTTTGAATAGCTGCGAGTTTTTATTTTGTTTGATCTTCCTCCCCTCCTCGTTCAGGAGAGGGACTGGGGGTTAGACCTTAAGATCATTCCTCCACTTCAATCCTGAAAAAATCAAAATCAGCAGGTATTTTTTTACCGGTTCCCCGGTTGAAGCTGTAAACCCCGGTCATCATTCCCATGAATGGCCACTGCGTTGTGCCCTGATCGCTCAGGAAAGCAGCATCCGGAATATCCCCTGCACTTATCCAGTTTTTGCCATCGTAGCTGTAGTAAAAACTGCGTTGCAGTTTATTGACCGCCATACGCAGGTAAACGGTATTGCTCTTGATATCCTCAGTCACTTGCAGTACCTTTTTCACGCCGTAACGTCGCTCTTCGAGCACGAGCTGCAACTTGCCATCGATGCCTCTTTGCATCCCCAGTCGTGCCCATGTCTTGGTGTCGTAATGTCCGGTAATACCGGCCTGCTCTTTCGTATCGGGATTAAAAGTAAGCTTCGTTGTTGCGGAAAATTTCAACCATCGTTCGCGCTGAACAATCAGGTTGCGACCCAAAATGGTGTCGATATCGAAATATCCGGAATAAATCCGCAGATGTCCTTTCTTCTCTGTCAGACTGAAATCGGCGTACACCGGATTTCTGCGGAAATACCACTGGATGCCCAATTTTGAGCTGCTGAACTCATCGCTGGAAGGATTTACCTGCGGTGTCCAGGGCAGATTGGGGCGCACGTTGGTGTCCAGCGGACCCTTGCCGTCGTTGGCAATAGGCCAGCCATCTTTCGTCCATGATATTTTATACAGTGATGTCTCACGCCCTAACTGATTGATTCCTTTTCGTTGGTAAACCACTCGTCGTTTTGTGTTTTTACCAGCTTACCGTGTCCTTGATGGAAGTTAATGGCCGTGCTGTCTCTTTGTGCCAGATAGGGATTGTAGAGTGAATTTTCGAATGGGCCATATACCGATTTCGAACGGGAAATGAGCATGTGATGTCTGTTAAACAGACCACTCGAAGCCGCCATGATAAAGTAGTAATATCCATCTTTCTTCAACATATGCGGACCTTCGGGTGCGGTTTTTTCGCCTTCGGTTTCTATCCAACGCGGCTCTTCTACCATTTTGGTACACTCTTTATATAACTTTACAATTTTGGTGCCTTTACCCAGCTGAATACCGGCTGCAAAAACCATATAATGATCGCCATTATCGTCCACAAAATGCGAAGGGTCGCTGCCAAAATTGGTAATTTGAACCGGCTTGCTCCAGGGCCCCAATATGTTTTTCGATTTCATCATGTAGTTGCCGCGAACGTTGGTAGTGCGGTCTTTGCTCAACTGAACCAGGCAGTAAAAAATATAAAACTCGCCGTTGTAATACGAAATATCGGGTGCCCAAATGCCCATTCCATCAAAGAAATAGGTCAAATCCAAATCCTCACTTTTCGAAAAGACGTGACCAATCTGATGCCAGTTTACCAAATCTTTCGAATGGGAAATTACGATACTGGGGAAATACTCAAACGTAGAATTGATTGTGTAATAGTCATTACCCACCCTGATGGTAGAGGGATCGGGGAAAAATCCCGGAATAACAGGATTGGTGTAGGTTTTTGGGGCCGGGCTTTGAGCCTGAACCTGTTTGAATAGCAACAATGCTAATGCGATTAACAGGAAGTTTTTCATACTTTTTATGGAATTTTAAAATGATTGGATATTTATATTTTTCACTCCGTTTTTTCCAACTTTCCGAAGCAAAACGTATTCAATTTCTGATTGATTCACCAGTTCTTCCACTTGCTTTCCATCGGTTTCGTAAGTGATTCTATAGCCAGAAGCGTTTTTGGCAGGATTAACTGAAAGAATAGTTTCCCCGTTCTGCTGAAGAATGCCTTTCACTTTTGCTTCTCCCGACAGAGCCGTTGTTCCCGGAGTGGCAGTCAGCATTTCGCTCCATTCGCTTGGAGTGCCGCCTCCCTGGGGAATGCTCCGCATTTGCAGGTTATATTTCTGCCGGTTTTCCAATTCAGAAACCCTGAAAGCTCCAAAAACACGCGAAGGAATGATCATCCACGAAGCTGAATCGGCGGGTGTTGCAGTGTACCGTACTTCATAAAACTGATCGGTAAACGTATACCCCATTCCAATGGTGCATTCCATGTTGCCGGCTTCTGTCAGCCAAATAACCGGAGGCAGACTTTTGGTTCCGTATTGGGGAACTAATGATACCGATTTGGAAGGCTGACCCGCTCCTGCCCCGTTGATACCAACTACCGAAATCTCACAAGGCACATCGGCTGCAAGTCCGGTTAAATCGATGTAATGATCGATGGTTGATGCCGTAGTCTTAGTTTCACCATTGACGGTATATTTCAGCAAATATTCAGTCGAAAACTCATTCTTTTCGAAAATCAATCTTACCGAACGCGATGCCGGAATAACGGCCAGCACTTTGGGCGGTTCAGGTTTGTCCAGATAAATCGTGGTATCTTTCACATTGTATCCGGTTGACGAAAGCAGCGTAATTTTGAGCAAAGCTGATTCGTCTGATCGGGTAAAATCCGAAGTAAAATTAAGTGCCGGGGTGCCGGGAGCTATTTCCGGAAGTTTTACAATACCTCCCGTTTGGGTTGTTCCGTTTTTCGTTCTCACCTCCCAGACAAGCCGGTAATCCTGAAGTTTAAAAGAAGGTATATCAAGCAGGCCGCGCGGTTGCAAGGTCATGTTTACCGAAACCTTGTTTCCATTCAAAGTTGTTTTCACACCCAACGCACGAATTGGAGCATACAAATCTTTCATCTGCTCAAAAGCGCGCTTTTTATTCCGGTAATCATCCACACAGCCCCACTGCCGGTTCTGGTGTATGGGCGTGGCTGTTGCCGGATTTGGCGATTGGTAGGTGCTGCGGTAATCGTTGTAGGTCCACACTGCAAATCCAAAGAGGTTTTCTTTGCCCGAAAATTTATCGGCTATCAGCGTGGTGTATCTGGTTTTGTTCGGGGTGTCGTAAATCAGGCTGGCCGTGTGGCTTCCGTATTCCGACATAAACACCGGCTTATTGGGATATTTTGCTTTGAGCGCGTCAATGGCCTTTTCGTAACCCATCCCAAAATCGTATTTGTTGATCATGATAAAATCGCAATACTTCGCGGCATCGTTTTCCTGCCAGTCAGCAGAATTCGAAACGTACAGTACAAACCGCGTAGTGTCCAGATTTTGTTTTATATACCTGATGATCGATTCGACATACTCATTTACTTTTACATTAATCTTTTGGTCGCCCATTTCGTTGCCCACGCTCCAGCCCACTACACATGCATGGTTGAATTGCTGATGAACCAGTTTCGTGGCAAACTCACGCGGCTCGGGCGAATCAGGGTTGATAAACTGCGCCCAGTTATTGAATTCCGAAACTACCAGAATTCCCTTTTCGTCTAGGTAATCCATTACTTCTTCGGGTAACGGACGATGCGAAAGCCGCGCCATGTTTGCACCCAGCGATTTCATCCGGTCAATGTCTTCTTTGTAACGCCAGGCAGGCAGGGTGTTTCCGGTTGTACGGTCGTCGGCAACCCAATTATACCCTGCCAAACGGACTGCTTCTCCATTAAGCTTAAATTGAAAACCATCGAGTTCAATTTTGCGGATGCCAAAACGATCGGCAACACTGCCCAATTTTCGCTCTCCATCGAGCAAAGTAACTTCGGAGGTATAGAGATTGGGGCGGTCGAAATGCCAGAGTTTGGTTTGCGCCTTCGTAAGTTTAAACTTTAGCACAGCTGTTTCACTTCCATTAGCCTGAATTTTCACAGCTGCTGATGGGCCTTTTGTCGCCGGTTTGCCGTCGAATTCCAGGCTTGCCAGGCAGTTTACCGTTTGGTCTTTTCCTGAAGTATTCCTGATGAAAACCCGCACATTCACTTCGGCAGTTCCTTTGGCCAGATTGGGAATGGAAACCACTTCCTGACGTTCAATAAACACAGGCTCTACCACACAAAGTGTCACAGGCCTGCGGATTCCGCCCCAGTTGGTGTAGGCGCCCCAGGTCAGCCGGTTATCCACTTCCACAGCCAGATTATTAACTCCGTTTTTATTCAGAAATTCTGTAACATCATAGCGATCACGATAATTTCCAACCAATTGCCGGGCCACAGGTTTTCCGTTCAGGTAAACTTTATAACTCATACTCACAGCTTCAAATTCTAAAAAGAAGCGCTTTTCACCAGAACTTTCGGGAGTTTTAAAAGTGGTTCTGTACCATGCAACTCCAATGTAATTGGCTGTTTCGTTCATCAGTTCCCAACTTCCGGGGACTTCCATTTTGCTCCAGCAGGCATCGTTAAACCCGGCGGAATACCATTGTTGCTTCTGCCCCACCTGAAGCGGATCAGTTTTGAATTGCCAGAAGCCATTAAGCGAGATGCGTGTTTCACCGAAAGTTGATTTCCCTGCATTTGCAAAGGTCACAAACATCAACATGCAGAAGAATGTCAGTAGGTGTTTTAGCTTATCCATCATGCTACTTTTTCTCCCATATCAGTTTACCCAGTTTGATAATGCTGTCGCGGTCGGCCTGGCGGTAAGTACCGGTTTTATCGGGTGCTGTCGAAAGCAGGATATTGCTGCCTCCACGGTCAAAACTTTGTTTGATATATTTATACAGGCTGTCGACAGGATAAAACTGACTGACAGGAAAGGTAAACCAGACCGAACCTTTCATCAGACCATTGCCTAGCGTAAGCGAGTCGCAGCGTTGCGATGTAATTTCGTATTCAAAAGGCAGATAATAACTCTGATTGTTGATAGTGCGGATTGGATTGTGACCTGCAACAGGCGGGGTGCGCTCCTCTCCGTTGACGAAGTCGGTAGGGAAATACCGGACTTTGCTTCCATCCTGCACATGCTGATTGAAATGGACAAAACTTTTTGGATTGACGCTTTTAATTAAATCGTACGATTCCTGAGGAGTGAGCGTTGTATCGGCCCAGCATTGCATATCGAGCCAAAAAGCATAGATATTTCCATAATTTCCGGCCAATTCGGTCAATTGCGAAAGAATGATTTTTTTGGGAGTAGTCTCTTCCAATTCGGCTTTAATAGTCGGATTCCAGCCTGCCTGATTCCAGTCCTTACTTCCCCACAAACAATAATACAAACAAGGCTTAATGCTGTGTTTGCGACATGCATCCACAAACAGTTTTACTACATCTTTTTTGAAGGGGCTCCTGGCAACATCGAACTCAGTATATTTACTGTCCCACAAGCAAAATCCTGAAGTGTGGCGGGTTGTAAGCACTGCATATTTTACGCCGGCTTCCTGAAAAGTAGCCATCATGGAATCAAAATCGAGATTCGAAGGATTAAAGACTGCAGGATCGGTATTTTTAGAGAATTCCCGCACCAGACAAGTGTTGTCGTTAAAATGAACAAATGCCCCAAAGCGAAGGCTTTCCCACTCCTCAATGTCTTCGGTTTTTTGCATTGCCGGAGAATAGTGTTTCAGATCTTTCCTTGCACAAGAGAAAATGACCAGCGTAAAAGCCAGAAGTACAGATGCAGGTTTCATAGCTAAATTTTATAGTTTATTGGATCATCATTTCAATATCCGACTTCCGGAACTCAGGAGTGACCTTTAAAGAAGTAAGTTTCCCTTCTTTCAAAACGCCTTCGACAGTTGTATTATAAGGAGCATGAAGCTTAAAAGCCACATCCCAGCTTTTGGGCCATGCCGGAAAAAGGTAAATCTTTCGATCAACGGTTTGCATCAGCATCTCCTGCAGGCCAATCATGCCCGAGCCGCCCCAGTTGTGGTCGGGTACCCAGTCGTGACCAGGGCCCCAGAAAGTTGGGAACCGGCGTTCCGAGTTTTTAAGTTTTTTGATGGTGATTTCTGCGGCTTCATCAGTCAATCCCAGGCGTGCACAGAAAATAGCATCCTGGTGCCAGCTGATATGATTTTTCTGAATAGGCACGTCGGTTCCATATTTCCACGTGTTAATGGCAATATCCAGACCGGGTTTCCCAATTCCATACATACCGTAAGGGAAAACAGGGTACAGCTGAGGAATTTCCTGATTATTGATGCGTGCCCATGTCCAGGCCGGCGAAAGGGTTTTGTGTCCCTCTTTCTCCCGGAATGCAATAGCAGGAATACGTTTCAGCATACCTTCCCAGTGTTTTCGTTTTTCGGTCGTAAGATATTTTTCGGGTAATTCGAGCAGTCGTGTCAACACCGTTTGCAGACCGGCAATTGTTGAAGTTGAATTGTAAGCCATTTTATAGGTTTCGGCGCCGGTTCCGGGATATAATATCAGCTTTCCGTCGCCATCCAAAGCCTGTTTGCTCCTCAAAAGCGCTTCCTTTTGGTAATGATCATCAAAAAAGGTAAGACAACTTTCAATAAAGGGAATGTATTTCGATATATCCTCGCCTGTAAAACGTTCCAGATCAAGCATCATCAGGCAAAACTCCATTTGGGTATCCCACAGGTATTCGAGCCAGTAGTTGTATTCAACACCTTTCGGGAAATTATCGGGCCTTTTCCATCCGTAAGACGTTGACAACGGCAATCCGAATTGCTCGAGCTGCTCGGAAAATGATGCGCCTTTGTGGCCCCAGTAAAACTCAGTACGTTTTTCCGCGTTTGGCAGTGCTTGCAAATAAAAGTTCAGCTGAGAGGGCAACATATCAAAATCGCCGCTTTTGAACATCGGGTAATAAACCAACCGCTGATTTTGTGCCGTATGTGTTCCCCCACCCCAGTTGCGGTGGTCGGGAGTAAATGGCATGCCCGCATCTACAAACTCCGGGTCGAACGTAAACAAACCTCCGTTGAATTTGGTCGGATATTTACCATACGCATTACAGCCTAGCTGGTAGCGAAACAACTGATAATTACGACCAACCTGCCATTGATCTGTTGCAGTATCACTCAGTATGCTGATATAACTCCGGTTCCAGAAATCGGCCCACCACTGCAGGGTTTTCGGCCGGGCTGTTTTTGCTGATGCTGCAGCATTTTTCTCAATTGCTGTCAATTCTGCCTTCCACGCTTCAACAGATATTGAGTTTGCAACATGCAGGCTAACCTGAAAGCTATTTTTTCTGACAGGTTTCTCAGTTTTTAATACCCATCCTTTAAATTCAGTGCTGGCATATTTCCCCGTTACTATGCCTGCCGGTTTCATTCCTGCCCCAACCATGGAACCTCCAAAGGTGAGGTTTTTCAAGGGGTTCCAGAGCTCATCCTTTATACTTTCAAGTCCTTGTTGCTTAACTGTGAGGTCAAATACCGACTCAGCCCGGTTGCGATGATAAAAAAGTACGCTGTTGCCGTTAAAATTAACCGAGTCTTTCCGGATAACGGCCTTCACAGGAGCATCGCGGAATGCAAGGCTTGCCCATGTTTGTCCCGGCTTTGTCCACTCCAGATCGGCAGTGCGCCAGCTTTCGTATACAGCTTCCACCGAAACGGGCAGATTGCTCTCTGTTTCAACATGAATAACCGGCCTGAAAACATCCACCCAGATATTTATTACCGTCTCATGGTTACCTTTTTTACCCCTCAACTCCACATAGCCTTCCTTCAGTTTCAATTCCTGCCGGAATGCACCACCATCAAAAGGATTGGGAAATAATTTCAGACGTACCCGGCCCAACTTGGGAAAAACATTGTTCTCGTCGAAAGCACCGCTGCGCGACATGTAAAAAAGTACGTCGCCATTTTCGACCCAAACATTGGGACCAATATCGCCACCTCCGCAAGGCATGGATTCAGAAGAGTTTTTGCTCTGGGTTGTCCAGATGATATTGTTCCGGTTAATATCGTAAGTCTGACCGGAAACACCATTCAAAACAAAAAGAAACAGAACCAGACAAGTAAGAGGTAGCGAGAGTTTTCCCATAGTTTATAAGTCAATATTATGTTTTCGTGATCAATATGCATGCTCCTCCGCCTGGCGCAAGTTTCACATGAACCTTGTCCGAAGCTTTCAGAATTTTTGTATCAGTTCGCAATACCTCGCGATTGGTGAGGTAATGTGCATTTTCGCCATCCTGAACAATTGTAATTTTATACTTTCCCTGTTTTAAAAAACTAAGCGGAATATCAAGTTCGCGCGCCGACTCGTTTGTTGCGGCACCAACCAGCCATTTTCCGTCATTCGCCTGACGGGCCATTACTATGTACTGGCCAATTTCGCCGGCAAGCGTTTTACTTTCCAGCCATGGCATTTTCTGTGATGCAATAAACTTCAGCAAATCAGGATATTTGCGATAATATTCAGGAATATCGGGTATGATGGTGGCTCCGGAAAAGACTATAAGCGTACGTGCTGCCTCGGACACCAGCGTGGAAGGAACAGGCTGATTTTCATCGACACGGGTTGTTTTTCCCTGGCGGAGATCGAACATCCCATTGTTCATATCGATGGGGCCAGCTACCATATTGACAAAAACAGAGGTCACAAAAGTTGATGGCACAAAAACACGGTGTGCATCGAGCTGGGCATGACAAAATTCGCGGGTAACAGCATTGGGGAAGGTGCGCATCTGTCCGTAAGGATGAACCGGACCATCGTGAAAATCGCAAAGCAGATGATTCTGCGCGCACAATCCGGTAATTTTCTTTGTCCAGAGATTTTTCTCAGCGGGCGTGCCTCTCATAAATCCATATTTGATGCCGGCAGCACCCCAATCGCCATATTGTTTAAGAGTCTCTTCTATGGGAAATTTGCGACCACCCACATCGTTCAGGTAAAGCCAGATTCCCACGCCCTTTTCTTTGCCATATTGAATCAGTTTGCGCACATCGCTGGCTTTATCGCCCTTTACAGGATCGGACTCTGCCTGATGTTCCGGGCCATACCAGTTGGCATCCAAAACAAGGTAGCGGATATTATTTTCAGCAGCAAAATCAACCATCCTGATCCACGAAGGATAATTCATACCATAAGTGAAGCCGTCAACAATGGCTCCATCAATGCGCCAGTCCCAGACAGCAACGCCGGGTTTTACCCATGAGAAATCGCCCTGAGGATCAGGATTAAGCAGTTCAATCAGGTGAGAATCCACCAGGGTACCGGGTGTCTTTCCACAAAGAACAGTACGCCAGGCTGAGTGATAACCGGATTGCAGTGTTCCGGGCTTTGAAATAACAGCAAAAGCGGTATTCCCTTTTTGCGACTGAAGCACCAAAGGATCGCCGCTTTCCAGAAAGGCTTCATGAACGGCAAGATACAGGTTGTTGGCAGCTTTTACAGTCATTACAGGAAATCGCTTCCCGTCAGTATCCGATAATTTTTCGGGACCAATATTTGCATTTTCGCCATTGTAAAACCATGCGGTATAGTCGCCCGCAAAATGATATTCAGTTAATTCGGATGCTGCAGCCAGGCTGTTTTTCTCTTCAGCAGGAATAATGTAGCGGAAGGCAATTCCGTCATTATAAACTCTTGCTTCGATGCGCAGATGATTTATTCCTTCAGATCCAGGTCCCGTGAGGTCCAGATATAATTCGTTATATTCATCCTTTACAACAGAACGTTTTCCCCATACAGGTTTCCAGACGGCATTCACTGCGCGCGTATCGGAATTTTTGAGAACCCATCCCGACGATGGCATCTGTTCCTTTTTTTCGTTAGCATATCCGAGCGGCGAGGCCTTGATAACAGTTTGTTTCCAGGCCGTTAACGAATACGTTAAAGATCCGTTCTGCGCCATTTGAAATGTAACAGCCTGGTTTCCATCAGGAGATTGTAACTTTTTGATCTGCTGAGAAGAAACATCCTGAAATGAATTCAGAAGAAATGAGAGAAAAATTAAATAGAAAAAGCGTTTCATCTTTTTAGGTTTTTGATTTATAGATATTAATCAAATATACCATAAAGTTCCGTTTTAATTTTTCTTCTTTAACTGCCTGAGCGGGATCTGCACGTTGTAGGAGTGATCCAGCGTTTCGTTCACCGCACATAACAGGGACACTAGTTTTCCATTCTCGAAAAAAAGCTGCGGCCGTTCCAAAGCTTCGAGTTTTGTGGAGGTGCCATTTGCCCACTTCAGGTTTAAAGCCGAAACCAGGGGATGCTTTGCAAGTTTCCAGTCCATGCCATCGAGCGAATAAAAAAGTACCAGACTGCGGCCGGCATTGGTAAAAGCGCCTTTCATATCTTTCACAATGGCATAATAGCAGTTGTCCTGATACCATACAAACGGGTCTTCAGCAGGGAAATCGACATTTTCGGCAGTAAAAATGGGTTTATACTGCTTTACAAAGGGACCTTCGGGTTTTTCGGCAATGGCAGTAAGATGAACTACCGGTCCGCCAAAAGGCTGCGGACGTTTCCGGGCTACAGCTTTGTAAACCATCAGGTAGCGGCCGTCGGGCATCTGTGTAACCGACGGGTTGGCGACCATTTGTGCATCGGCAGCAGTTGTATCGGACGAAATGTCGATCAGCGGCTTGTCAAAGCGTTGCCAGGGACCATTCGGATCATCGGCAATGGCCACGCCAATACGCTGGTTGTTGCGGTGAGTCCAGTTGAGCTGCGGACTTGTTATTTTACCATCGCCAAAATTACCGGCATAATAGAGATAATATTTTCCGTTAAAAAAATGAACAGTGGGGTTATGGGTATACATCCCGTCCCAGTAATTTGGACCCCGGTGAGGCAAAGTCACATCTTTGAACTTAAATGGTCCGAAAGGCGAATCAGCAACTGCATGCGCAACTTCTGAACTTGTAACCCAGGCACCCATGCCATATTTTCGGGGCCAACGCGAGTAAAACAGGTGGTATTTTTTATCGATGTGCGATTTCACCAAAGTGCCGCACCAAATGTAGGATGTGTCGTTGATAAATTTTGCAGTTAAAGGGACAGGCTGAATCATGGCCTCAATATTCAATTCTCCGGGGAGTAATGCACTTTTCTTTTGTGCAAAAGAGTTAATTCCCGGTAAAACCAATAAAATAAACAGAATAATTTGTCTCATAACATTTAATATTTTGGCAGATATTGATACCTGCGAAGAAAATTATCGGATAACTCCTGGATTTTATAATAATTATCAGTCAGCTCCTTAGCATAATAGAAAATTGGATGACCCGCGCCTTCAATCAAATGAAGTTCGCAATTAACGCCCGCCTCTTTCATACGGTTAGCAAATTCTTTGGCAGTTTCTACAGGAATAAGATTGTCATTTGTACCTAAGATAAAAAGCGTTGAAGGCGAAGCAGCATTTATGTTATGCATGGGCGAAATTTCCATGAAGCGTTTTTTCATCTCGTCGGTACCGTAACCCGAAGGACTGTTGTCGACAACCGGGTAATACAGCATTAAAAGATTGGGTTTAGAGCTGATATCAGCAGGTGCGGCCGTGTCTTTCAGAATTCCGGTGGCAGCAGCCAGCTGTCCTCCGGCCGAAGCTCCGGCAGCAACTATTTTGTCAGGATCAATATTCAGTCGTGATGCATTTTTACGAAGCCAGCGTATGGCATCTTTGGCATCCTGGTAGCTATCGAACGGAGTTGTTTTGTGAACATAGGCAATGCGGTATTCGGCAGAAACGGCAACCATTCCCATGGATGCATACCGGGCACATTCCCGGTAAAACTGCAAGGGAGTTCCCAAAGTCCATCCTCCGCCAAAGAAATAAATAATGGCAGGTCGTTTATCGCCCACTTTCAGATTTCCGGACTTAAAAACATGCAGGCTGAGGCAAACCGAATCGCTTTGTTTGTACGGTATAATTTCAGGATGAAAGGTGTACTCCGGTGTCCCAAGAATTTTCTTTAAGGACTGAAACCAGTTTTCGGCCATAACATCAGCACCGGCGGCATTGGGATGTACCTTATCGGCTATGGTATGCTTTTGCCAGTCGAAGCCATGGTCCACATTCACCATGATAACATTTTTGTTGTGAAGGCTCCGCACCATCTTCACCAGAGAGTCGTTCAGTTCCGGAATGTAGGAATATTTTGGAAGCTTGCCGCTGTTTATAACTGTAGCAACTAAGATTCTTGCATCAGGACGAATGGCAAGGATTTTTTTTATAATCGATTTTTGAGCATTGACAATGCCCGAAACAGGTTTTTCTTCAATAAAATGGTTATGGCCTGCATGCAGCAGAACTATATCGGCCGGATATTTTCTGTAAATGCTATCGATATGCTGTTCCAAAAATTCAGCATTCTTTCCACCAAATCCTGAATTGTTGAGAGTGCCTATGCGGCATTTACTTGCTTTGGGTCCAATAAAATCGAAGCTGTAGCCTGCTGAAAAAAGCCTTTCCCATAAAGGGAACAGGTAAGTTTTGAAAGTCTCGCCGCCTTCGGTAATTGAATCGCCCAAACCAAGAACTGTAAAACGCTTTTGGGCAACATTCTTCAATTGTTGCGCATTAACTGAAAAAGAAAACAAAAGAAGAAATGTCAGTATTCTTAACAGTAACCTCGTTCTGAAAACATGAACATCCATCTTATAAAACTTTTTAATTGTGTAAGACAAAAAAAATATGACTTTCCTGAGATTTCATCCTTTTATTGAACACTATGAATTTAAATGGTGAAAGGGCCGGATTTGCACCGGCCCTCCTGATCTACTAACTAAAACAAACCATAAGAAAAAGGAATTTTGTATATCTACCATCCCGGATTCTGTCCCAATCCAGGATTCAGGTTTAATTCTGTTTCAGGAATTGGCCAAAGATAATCCCTGTCTTTATTAAAGTTTGTGCGGATAAGCACACGGTAATCGGTTGAAGGATGCGGTTTATAGTTTGTCTCGTCATAAACCGGATCGCCATATTCGTCAAAGGTAACGGCAGGGTAAAGATTATAATCTCCAAGAACAGGTCTTCCGAAAATAGGCCTTTTAAGAACCACTTCGGCACGTTTCCAACGCAGAAGGTCCTGATAACGAAGGTTTTCGTTCCACAATTCCACTTTACGTTCAGAACGAACAATGCGGCGCATTTCCATCTGACTTAAACCAGTGGAAATGGCAGGCATATTCACATCCGAGCGTTGACGAACAGCATTAATGGCGCCAACACAATCGGCATCAATCTGGTTCAGCTCAATTTTAGCTTCGGCATAAGTTAAAAGCACCTCCGCATAGCGAATGATCATAAATGGATTTTCGCATTGGGTGAGCTTTGTAGCATATTTGAAATCGTAATATTTCCGAACCATGTAACCGGTAAAGGAAGTAAACTCGGTTGTATTATAGCTGTCGAGATTCTTTACTGTAGCTCCGGAGCTATTTAAAGTTGTAGGTTTATCCTTTCTGGTATCGTAAACGTAACCGTTCCACATATCGCCAGGTAAAACAAAAGAATACTTCATACGCGGATCGCGGTTTTTATAAGGCTGTGTTTTATCGTACAGAGGCGATTGACTAATATCCAGACCATCAGTACAGAGATAAGAATCTAACATGTTTTGAGTAGGAACAATAGTGGTATATCCGCCCGGTACCGACCTGGCACTTGTATACTGGGCAAAAGCTGTTGCATTATTTGCTGTAACCAGATGTCCCTGTGTTAAAATCTGCTCTGTATTGCTGGCACTGTTAAGCACAGCTTCTGTAAACAAGGTTTCATATTTTGGCATCAGGCTGTACTTCTTCGAGTCAATCACAGCTTTAGCCGCAGTTGCAGCAGTTGTCCAGTCGTTATTCTGCAGGGCAGCTCTTGCTTTAAAGGACATGGCAGCTCCCCAGGTTACACGACCTAAAGTTTTAATTGTTGAAGTTGCCAGTAATTCGGCCGATTTATCAAAATCCGCATAAATTTTCTGCAAAACTTCAGCTTTTGGAGTACGGGTAACCTGTTTACCTTCCGACACTGTATTAACAGTTTTATCAAGGTAAACTACATCGCCAAACATGTTTATCAGACGCAGATAGTAATATCCACGCAGAAAATATATTTCACCCTGAAACTGCTTAATTTTTTCAGCTGATAATTTATCCTTTACGGCCTCAATTTTTTCAAGCATCAGGTTACAGCGGGAAATCCCCTGGTACATATTCAACCATAACGATCTGAAATACCCGTCTTTATAATCGGTAACCGACATCAGCATGTTTTGAGCAAACCCGCCACCTCGTATAAAAACCACATCGGCCAAAGCATCCCAGCTATATTCAGGTACTAAATAGCCATTGTTACCAGCTACCAGAAAAGTATAACATGCGTTAACGCCTCCCTGTATTTCGACTTCGTTTTTGTAGAATGTTCCTGCACTGGGTACGTCCAGCGGATAACGTTCAATAGCCTCGTCACAAGCGGTGAGAAGCACAAACGCTCCAATTATTATATAAAATATTCTTTTCATATCAGTATTTTTATTTTTTTTAAAACTTAACCTCAACTCCAAATGTATATGTCGCGATAAGCGGATAGCTGTTCTGAACACTTTCCGGCGATTCAGGGTCCATACCTATAGGCATCTTGCTTGAGGTAAACACATTGGTTCCGTTAGCATAAACTCTCAGACCCGAAATGCCAGCATTTTGTAACCATGCTTTAGGCAGTGTGTAACCTAACTGAATATTTTTCAGACGGAAATAAGCTGCGCTGACCTGCCAGAAACTCGAAGTTTGTGTGTTGTTTGAATGCTGATTGATTGACAGACGCGGATATTTTGCATTAGGATTCGGATTCGTTTCGTTCCAGCGGTCGAGATGCTGAACAAGCACGGTTGATGCATTTGCAAATGGATAAGCAAGCCATCCCGAAATATAACCGTCGCGTTTTCCAACTCCCTGTAAAAAGGCTGAGAAATCGAAACCTTTGTAGGATGCAAAAAGATCGAATGAGAAATTATAGCGGGGAATTGGGTTACCAAGAACAACTCGGTCGTCGCCGGTCATTTTGTTATCGCCGGCATCTTTTACACCGTCTCCGTCGGAATCAACTGTAAGCTGATCGACATAACGGATGTCACCACCCTGCAATTTTCCCCATTGAGTAACTGTATATGCACGCGCTTCGGCAAATGATGAGAAAAGACCATCGGCAACATATCCATATAATGCATCAATGGGCTGACCAACCATTTTAACGTGAACACCGCTCACCTGAGGTCCTAAGCCACCCAGGTCGGTAATTTTATTCTGTACATCCGAAAGAATACCGGTGATTTTATATGAGAAATCTCCGAAAGAGTTGTTATGCGAAATTGAAAGATCCCAACCTTTATTTTCAACCGAGCCGGCATTTTGTTTGGGAGAGTTTGCATATCCCATAACTCCCGGAATTGCCATATTTAATAAAATGTCGCGGGTTTCTTTCTTATACCAGTCGAAGGTTATATCCACTTTCCCATTTAATAATCCTAAATCGATACCAAAGTCGAGCATGCGGGTCGATTCCCAGGTAATATTGTTCAGCGCATAATTAACAGGAGCATATCCCGGATTTAAAACTCCGCCGAAAACGGTATATTGGTTGGTGGCCACATTTAAAGCAAAAGGATAGTTAGATCCCAGACCCGATTGGTTGCCAAGTTCACCCCACGATGCTCTGAGTTTACCATTGCTCAGCCATGAAAGATTTTCCATAAAACCTTCGGAAGAGAAACGCCATGCACCGGAGAACGATGGGAACAATCCCCATTTATAACCGTTTGCAAACCTCGAAGAACCATCGTAGCGTACGTTTGCCTCGAATAAATATTTACCTGCATAACCATAGTTTAAACGACCAAAGTACGACATCAAAGCCCATTCGTTTGAATAACCTCCGTTGGTCATACCGGTAGGATCGTAAGCGTTGATTTCTTCGAACTGCTGAAAGTTATTTACCTGACGGTATGCACTCAAGCTGTTGTAATAATTGGTGAGATACTGAAAACCGCCCAAAATACTGATGTCGTTTTTGCCAATTTCTCTGGAGTAATTTGCCAGGATATTGATGTCATCTTCGCGTGTTCTGTCTCTTTGTTCATTAATTGTACCATATGTACCAAAACTACTTACCGATGCCCTGATTACCTGGCCAGTTTTATAATCAATAACATCAGCAGTTTTATTCACATCCTTATAATTGTTTAAGTTGATTTTAGGCACGTATGACAAATCTATTTTCATTCCCTTAAACGGAGTAATTGTAGCGCTCAGTTTGGCTATAGCCTCCTGATAGTTTTCGTAACGCATACCCAAGGCATCATAAATATGTTGCATGGAATGAGGTGTACCTGCATAACTGGTTCCCCAGACTCCATTGGAATAGCGCGACTGGTATATAGCAGGCTGGCGCATTAAACCTTCGATGATAGTACCCGGTGCAGCATCGTCAACATCTGTGTTGCGAACCGACAGGTCAAATCCGAATTCGAAAATTTTATTAAGAATATAACTGTTGTTCGACCGAATTCCGTAACGTTTATAAAGCGAATTTGGAATATGGGCATCCTGCCAGGTATAGTTCAATGAGGTACTCGATCTGAATTTTTCGTTTCCAAGCGAAAATCCAAGGTAGTGCTGGGTTTGATTTGCTTTTTTTCTGTAGGTCTCTCTGAATAAATCGGAGTTAGGAAAAGCGTCGCGATCAGTAGCGTTCTTCCATTCTTCAATTTTAGCAGCTCCGTAAAAAGCTCCGCCAGGAACACCGGCATCATTCCGAAGGTCGTTACCGTTGGCTTCATCGTACAAAGTCATATAGTCCCATGCAGAAGCATTCTTGGGAATTTCCAATGGAGTGGAAAAACCGTAGGAGCCCTTGTAAACCACACTTGTTTTTTCGGACTTTCCGCGTTTGGTGGTAATTAATATTACACCGTTTGCAGCACGTGAGCCATAAATGGAAGCCGAAGCAGCATCCTTCAGAATTGAAATATTTTCAATATCGTTCGGATCAACAGCATCAACCGAAGAGGCAACCCCGTCGACCAAAACGAGCGGGTTATTGTCGTTGAGCGTACCAATACCGCGAACACGTATCGAGGTACCTTCCTTACCTGGTTTACCGCTGTTTGTTGTTACAGTAACCCCCGGAGCCATCCCTTGCAATGCCTGTGATGTCTGAATAGTGCTTCTCTTTGCAATGGCATCTCCTTTCAGCGACTCAATAGAGCCGGTAAGGTTGACTTTCTTCTGGTTTCCGTATCCAACTACCACTACTTCTTCGAGCGATTTAATGTCGGAAACCATTTTGACATTGACAACATCCATATTTGTCACATCCAGTTTTTCGGTCAGATAACCAACAAATGAAAATACCAGCGTTTTATTCGGCCCCGGTACATTAAGTTCAAAGTTTCCGTTAACATCCGTAACTACCCCCAATGTGGTCCCTTCCACCAGAACATTAACTCCCGGTAAAGGTTCTCCTCCTGCATCGGTTACGGTCCCTTTTACAACCTTTGTCTGCCCGAATCCACAAATACTTATGGACAGCAGAAACAACACCAAAAAATGTTTCATAAAATTGATTTTTAAAATAGTTAGCAACTTAATTTATTATTACTGATAATTACTGATCATTTTTATAGTTAATAAATCCCTATTTCGAAGATGGAAGGCAATGCCACGGACGATTGCGGTTCAATAACAATTTCCAATTTATCCGTAACAACAGGCTGCGGCAGCTGAATATGCTGTATTGCCTGATAATTGCCAGTTTTTTCAAAAACCTGATTTCCTTCACCGTCCATTATCCGGTAATTACGCACACAGAAAGGAACTACGTCTTCAGGATGCCCCATCTGGGTTGATTCCATCGGATGGTCATAATCGGGATCCAGATACAAAAGAATAGTCTCAATTTTCCGCGGCTCATCCCAGGTTAAAGTTATGGTTGGCGTTTGATCGCTCCAGCCACTCACCCATGCATTTGGCTGAAGGTAAGGCCGGATAAGACCATTCACAAGGTTCTGTTTTCCAAATAGTTCTATTGCCGGAGAAATTGTCATGGCAATGTTCTGACCTTTCGGACGTCTTTGGGGACACCAGAATTCGAACGATTCGAATCCGCTGTTTTCAGGAGGCATCTGTTTGCCGTGATTGTTAACCGCCGGATTGGTTTTATTAAAAACAGAAACAATACCGGTCAAAAGCTTTTCACTGCACCTTATTTTCACATTTGGGTTGCGGTTGAAAATGAAAAATCCGTACTGATTTTCAGTTAAGCAGTTCTTAAATGAAATCGTCTTCTGATTAACTCCTTTTTCAAGCGGCACAAATATCTTTTCGATTGTAACATCGGGGGTAAAATTAAAGGCCTTTGAGCTTGCCCGGAGCTCAACCACCATAACCGTACTCTGATCGGCCTCGCACATTACATCTATGGAATATGCTGTATCTTTCTTTAACGGCAAAAGCTGACCCGCAGAAAAATCCAGGTTAAGCCACGGTCCGTCAAAAGGAATTGTATTCAGAACCAATTCGCTCGACACATCTATTCTGGCTGAAGCAGCTAAATTACTTGCATTTTTCATGGGAACGCCGGGAATACCCTGACCGGCAATATTTAAAGCTTCCTGCAGAATTTCTATTTTCCCTTCTGCAACAAAATCTTTCGGGTTACAGCCGTATTCGGAACACAGTGCAGCGGCCATCCCTATTGCCTGTCCGCCATGTGCTGCGGTAGCCATTACCCTGGTGGAACCAAAGGCTACATGTGAGGCACTCATCAACCGGCCGCCGATAAAAAGATTTTCAATATCCCTGCTCAGAAAACAGCGATAAGGAATCTGGTAAACACCTTTGGAATGATACTGGTTGCAACCCGGCAATTCCGAAAAAACGCCATCGGCAGGATGAAGGTCAATTGCCCATCCGCCAAAAGAAACCGCATCATAAAAAGGTGTTTGCTCAACAATATCCTGTTGTTTCAGCATGTACAAACCTTCGAAACGGCGGCTTTCGCGCTTACCGGGGATAACTCCCACCCATTCGAGGGTAAGGTTTTCGGAATCGGGAAAGTTGCCTGAATTTTTAATGTAATTCCAAACTCCGTAAACTACGCCCCAGAGTTCCCATTTTATTTTTTCGGTATCGTAAATGGTATTTAGACGTCCGCCATATTCGAACCACCAGAAATTACAACCGGTGTCGCCGGTTTTTATATTGCGGAACCGTGGAATTTTATTGATATCGGTGAGTGCAAACGACGGAGCAACATATTTTACCGGCTTCCCGGCATTTTTGGAGTAAAAGTATATGGTGTGGCCAAGCAGTTCTCCGTATTCCTCTGTAGGTGTGAATCCTTCTTTGAATTCACTTTTCGATTCGGCACCCATGCGGAAGGATGCCCCTGCTCTAAAGCCAACAACACCATCGCCCGAGGCATCACAAAAAAGCGGTGCCTTCAGGATATATTCTGTTGCATTCTGACTGCAATAAGCTTTCAGAGAATCGATATGATGTGCGTCTTTCTTCTGAAGATCAACTACTACTGTATTGAGTAACAAAGTAATATTCTTCTCCTCAATAACTTTTTCAAGCAAAATGGTATCAAAAATAATGGCGTTACCCTCCTTGTTGCGGTAGAGATTTTCGACCAGAATCTCATCGATAACACCGCCTTCGCGTGCCCACCGGTTGTTATTACCCATGTGCGATGTTGCGCCAAGTACCCAGAGGCGTACCTCGCTCGACCCATTGCCTCCCAACACCGGCCTGTCCTGAACAAGAATAACTTTAATTCCCTTACGGGCTGCAGTGATAGCAGCACACGTTCCGGTCATACCGCCTCCAACAACAATCAGATCCGAATTGAGCATAACCTGTACATTCTCCCTGCTTTCGGGAGATAAACCCATTTTTAACATACAGCTTTTTTGTTTTTATTTAAAGACTTAACCATTATCCTGCCCCCAATAATTAATAATATGGAAGCCATACCTAAAACATATATCTTTCCCGAAGATGCCATAAAACCTAATAATGCCATGATCACCCCCGTAGCAATAATTCCAATAGAAATCATCCGCAACCCCTGGCTGTTTTCCGAGGGCTGATCACTATCTGCAGTCTGAACAGTTTTTGAATCCGTATGCATTATACTATTCTGAACCTCGGGAGCATTTCTTAACCTGAGTAATATTTCGAAAAAGAAAATAATAATAACAGGTACTGCCACTCCAAGAATCATCTCTCCCGCTCTCGACAGATTAAAACTGGTAAAAGCCGGAAACAGAAATTTGAAGGATAATGTTATTATTAAAGACACTATGGTAGTTGCCAGGATAGTTCTGCCATTTTGCCTTCGCGAGAAAAGGGACCATACAAGAGGAAGATACATAGGACAACCTGTAAGGGCTGCTACACTCAGCACAACTTCCTTTGCCCCGCCCAGGAATGGAACCAGAAGCGCAATAATCATCGTAATCAGGCCAAAGCCAATGGTGGACAATTTTGCAACTTTCATTAACCGACTCTCCGATGCGTGGGGGTTTTTATTTCTATATAAATCGTTTGTTATTACGCCAGCGGAGATATTCAAAACACCCTGCACCGAACTGGTAGTGGCAAACACAAGACTAACCATCATCAATCCTAACATTCCGGCAGGCAATACTTCCTTGCACATATTCAGGTATGCTCCCTCATTTTCGAGTCCGTTTAGATTACCGTTTATCATCCTGTAAATCATGGGTGGTAACATCCAAATAACAGGGCTGATGACATATAAAGCGCCAAAGATCCACCCTACCTTTTTTGCGTCGGCTGGTGAAGCTACTGAAGTATAACGCTGAACAAATCCCCATTGTCCGCTGAGATAAAAGAAGTTATACAGCCCGAAACCAAGCAGAAAACTCCAGGTATACTCATGATTTGTAAGACTTAGGAAACCTTCGGTTGGAAGAGAATTAATAAACTGTTGAATCCCTCCGACTTTTTCGAGCGAAAGAGGAACCACAACAATAGCTGCCGAAGTAAGAATAACAAACTGAAGCGTATCAGTAACAACAACTGCCCACAGTCCGCCTATCGAAGTGTAAAGTATTACAAGAATTCCTAAAATAACAATTATGTAATTAAGTGGTAATCCTGTTGATACTTCGAGTAAGCGGGAAACCGAGTAAAGATAAACACCTGTCATAAAAACCATAATGGACAGGTAGAGATAAGTATAGGTCTTCTGAACATTCACACCGAAACGACCTGTTATATATTCGGCTGCTGTTAAAGCCTTAGTTTTATGCCACCGCGGCGCAATTAAAAAACCAGTTAGAAAACCGGCAATGCTCATTGTCCACTGAATAGTAACCGATACAAACCCTGATGAATAAGCTATCGAACCCCATACAACAAAAGTTCCTGCAGAAACAAAGCCCATAAAAAGAGACAAACCACTTATCCACCAAGGCATTGCTCCTCCGGCAGCAAAAAATGATTTCATGTTCTTCCCTGAAGTACCTGAAAAAGAAATTCCAATAAAAACAATTAAAAGGGTGAAAACTGCAATTACTATATAATCAGCCGTAGTCATTTAAGTAATTATAATTAATAACTCACGCTAAATTATACTTGCTGCATTCCTCTGGAAAGCATATTATTAGTTATTTTTCCGAAAACGTTTCCGAAAACGTTTCAAAAATATGGAAACGTTTTCGGAAACGTTTCAAAAATGTTTCATAAATTAGATCGGTGGTTTTATAGCTAAAAATTAAATTACTATTCAATGAAACACGTGACAATCAAAGATGTGGCAAAGAAACTGAACCTTGCTATTTCCACAGTTTCCAGGGCATTAAACGACAAATACGATATCCGCAAAGAAACCCGTGAACTGGTTTTACAAACGGCGCAGGAAATGGGATATTCGCCTAACCCTATTGCACGTCATTTGCTTAAGCAGTGCTCGAACCAGATTGGCGTTGTGATACCCGAATTTATAAATGCATTTTTCCCTGAGGTGATCATTGGTATTCAGGAAGTAGTTCAGAAAGAAGGATATCAGATTTTGATAATGCAATCGTACGAAAATGCTGAAAATGAACTTGAGAATATTAAAACTCTTGAAAGCAATATGGTCGACGGACTTATCGTTTCGCTGACCAAAGAAACCAAAGATGTTACCTATTTAAAAAAACTGATTGACAACGGTTTCCCCATTGTAATTTTTAACCGTACCAACGAGCTTCTGAAAACATCCACAGTGCTTTTCGACGATTATAAATGGGCTTTTTTCGCGACAGAGCATCTTATCCTGCAGGGTTGCAAAAACATATACCATTTTATGGGAACCAAAAATCTGACCTTATCCTTAAACCGCAAACAAGGATTTTTGGATGCGCATAAAAAATATAAAATGGAAGTGCTCCCATCTCAAATTATCGAATGTGGCTTTATGATCCACGACGGAGAACGCGAAATGGAAAAGCTTATTCAATCCAAAGACATCCCCGACGCAATTTTTGCAGCTAACGACCCTTCGGCTATCGGGGCTATGAAAGCTTTAAAGCGAAATGGTTATAAAATCCCCGAAGATGTTGCTATTGTAGGTTTTACTGAGTCGAAAGTTGCCGACCTTATCGACCCTCCACTGACAAGCGTTGCCCAGCCCACCAACGAAATCGGGCAAACAGCGGCTCGTTTGCTGCTTCAGCAGATAAGGCTTAAGGAAGGGGTATTTGTTCCACAAACAATTGTTTTGAATGGGGCATTGAACATAAGAAGCTCCTCGCTTAAAAAAATATAACCGGATTATATTTTGCCAGTCCGCAAGTGATCCAATACATTGTATTTACTAAGGACAATGGACTGAAAGCTATGGACTTTTTTTAATTGGCATTAATGAATAAAAACCTAAATTAGTAACACATTTACATAAACAACTGCACTATGAATAAAAACTTAACTACGCTCGTCCTGTTTGTATTTATCTCCGTTTCGTTATTTGGTCAGAAACTGCCGACAGGCAACCCGGCCGACTTTAAAGTGAAAACCTGCTTGCACTCCATTGGCTACGCAGGGTTGTGGCGCGGACAAGCATCGCTCACGCTCGATGAGTTTCTTGTAAAAGCCAAAGAATTGGGCTTCGACGGGGTGATGCTGATGGCGAAAAGACCGCATCTCTCCCTGCTCGATTACGACAAAGCTGCACGTAAAAAGCTGAAAGCCCGTATTGAAGAGTTAGGCCTTACCCTGGTGGGCCTGGCAGGTTATTCCGACTTTACTGCAGGAATCGATAAACCCGGAATTCCTCACACCGAAATTCAGGCTGCGTACATTGGTCAACTTGCAGAACTCGCCAGCGATTTGGGTACGAAAATGATCAGGATATTCACAGGTTACGAACGTCCGGGCGTACCCTACGACAAGCAATATGCCACTGTGGTGGAAGGAATTACCCTTGCCGCCAGGGAAGCTGCCAAATACGGAGTTACGCTGGTAGTGCAGAACCATCACGACATAGCGCTGCATCACGATGCCATGTACTGGATGCTTAAAGAGATTAACCTTCCCAACGTTGTGGCCGGATGGGATGCCTGGTCTCCAACGCTCGAAGGCTTGTCGAAAGAAGAAATTCGGCAGTCCGTTTTTAAAATGAAACCATTTATTGCGAATACAATTGCTGCCGATTATGTGACCATGCCCCGGTATCATTACGAAAACCACCTGACTAATTATGTGGCCGACAAACCCGTAATGCGCGCCACAGCCATGGGCGAAGGAGTTATTGATTATGACACCTTTATTGAAGCCCTCAAAGAAATTGGCTATCAGGGCTATATTGTTTACGAAATGTGCGAAGTTCTCGAAGGCGGTGGCTCCATCCAAAACCTCGACGCCACAGCGAAGAAGTTTTTGAAGTATGTGGAGAAGTTTAAGTAGGAGTCGATAGTGATTAGTCCATAGTCCATAGCAATACACCGGAAAGAGGCTGTTGCTATAGATTAGGAGGCTCTGTTATTCCAAAATACAGGTTAGGGATTTACTGTTTTTTTAAGGCTGAAAGCCTTAGTTAATTCAGCCCAGGGCAAAGCAAAGCGACGCCCTGGGACTATAATTTTGATATTGATTTTGGCGGCGTGAAAATATCCTCAAAAGTGCTTCAATGCTAACATCGCCGCAATTGTGACTTCCTTTAAATAGAGCCTCCAAAGTTCATAGCCGATTAGTCCATACAGAGCCAATGGCTGTTAGCCTTGGACCATGGACTCCTAAAATCAATTACTCCTGCTCAACCTCACCCATTTCATCCCGGCCTCGGTAATGATTACAACTACGCAAACCAAAATCACCAGGGTCAGAACTGTATTGATTGATCCCTGTACACGGGTGGTCTCAGTCATCATCTGCGGAATGTAAATATTGATCAGGTTTTTGATTCCACCGGTAATGGTGGTTATCCCGACAAAAGACATGGGAATAACGGTTATCCAGATATATTTCAATTTGCCGTTATTGATCAGATAGGTAGTTCCAATGGCCAAAGCTAAAGTGGCAAGCAACTGATTGGCGACTCCAAACATGGGCCAGATGGTCGAAACGCTTCCGGTGTAAATAAAGTACCCCCATGCAAATACCACCACCGCGCTGGTGATGATATTACCAGGTAACCATTTGGTATTGCCGAAAGGTTTGTAAACTTTCCCCAATGCTTCCTGCATGATAAAACGCGCAATACGTGTACCGGCATCAACGGTGGTAAGGATAAACAGGGCTTCGAACATAATGGCAAAATGGTACCAGTACGACATCAATCCTGCAAGACCCGGTATAGCCGAGAAAATCTGCGCCATACCTACTGCCAGCGAAACTGCGCCTCCGGGACGACCGGCTATATTCTCGCCCACTTCAGCTGAGAGCTGAGCCAGATTTGTTTGTGTAAATCCTAAAGCCTGAAGCTGAGGCTGAATCTGGGCAAACTTTTCGGGTGAAACATTGATCTGAAAATAATCAAGCGGAAAAAGGCTTGTAGCAGCTATCAACGCCAGTATGCTCACCATGGATTCTGCAAGCATGGAACCAGCAGCCACAGGTTTGATATGCGATTCCTTCATAATCATTTTGGGCGTGGTCCCGGAACTTACAAGCGCATGAAACCCCGAGATGGCCCCGCAGGCTATCGTAATGAAGAGATACGGAAACAAAGACCCGGGAATAATCGGTCCGCCGCCATGAATAAAGGATGTGAAGTTAGGCATTTTAATATCCGGACTTACGGCGATAATTCCGACTGCAAGCATGGCCACAACACCCAGCTTCATAATGGAACTCAGGTAATCGCGTGGCGACAAGAGAAGCCACACGGGCAGGACTGATGCAAAAAATCCATATCCGGCAAGTAACAGGGTGAGTGTTTTTTTGTCGAAAGTAAAATATGGCTCCAGGGCTGAGCCGGGAATATATTTCCCGTAAATCACAGCAAGCGAAAGCAGTATAACTCCGATGATGGTTGCTTCAACAGTTTTCCCTTTTCGAAATACAAACATCCATAACCCCATGAAAATGGCAATGGGTATGGTCATGGCAATGGTAAAGGTTCCCCAGGAACTTTCGGCCAGCGCATTTACAACAACAACACCCAAACCTGCAAGTGCGATTATCAGGATGATTAAAACAGCGATAGAGGTTATAACTCCGCTGAAAGAGCTGATCTGCGCCTTGGCAATTTCAGCGAGCGACTTACCATCGTAACGCACCGAAGCTGTTAAAATGACGATATCGTGAACGGCACCAGCCATCACTGCCCCAACAAGCAGCCAGATAAATCCCGGCATAAACCCAAACTGTGCTGCCAATACCGGACCCACCAATGGCCCTGCACCGGCAATGGCGGCAAAATGATGTCCAAAAACAACCCACTTGGGCATTGGATAATAGTTCTGCTTATCGAACAACCGTATAGAAGGTGCTTCAATACTGTTGTTCAGGGTTAAAACCTTAGCAGCTATAAAACTGTAATAAAACCTGTAAGCCAGAGCCAGCACCGCAAGAGCTCCGATAACAAAGGGCATCGCATTCATACATTCGTAATTTAACAGTTAGTCGTTTTTATTCAAAATGTGTCTCATTCATTAAATTAATTAATCATAGCCAAGTATGACCTTCATTCTGCCAATGGAATAAGAATTTCCAGATTTCTCGCTTCGCTACTTTATGGCAGATTTAAGATAAGATTTCTCCCTTCGGTCGAAATGACTGCCCCTCAGGAGGAGATTAGGAGAAGTCTGTGGCGGCGAAGCAGCCACAGACTTCTCCTCCAA